>NZ_CAPAEZ010000017.1:0-36283 GCF_948576815.1 uncultured Allobaculum sp. | reverse complement strand
AGGAACTAACCTGATTTGTAAGTGAGCTTGTGAAGCTTAAGTGAACAGCATTGCCCGGGCGCAGGACAAATCGTCTTTTCCGGAACGATTTTTCTGCCGCCGGAGGGTGTACAGCTATTCCGGCTTAAACCGAAAATGCAGAGATCGTCACGGGCATTCCCCCGTGATAAAGTGAAAACAGCCGCATGATAAAGTGAAGTCAGAAATTTAGGGCGCAAAGCTATACAGAAAACGAAGAAAGGAGCCGTCGATATGGAAAAAGAAATCGGAAAAAAAGAAGACACGCTCAATCCCGGGGCTGCATGCCTCTTTCAGCTGCCCATTCCTGAGCCGGTCCAGAAGGTACTCGATACGCTGAACGCCAATGGCGAAGAAGCGTGGCTGGTCGGCGGCTGCGTACGCGACAGCCTGCGCGGGATCGCGCCAAACGATTATGACATCACGACGACACTCCGTCCCGAACAGGTGATGGCCCGTTTCGAACACGTCGTTCCCACGGGAATCGAACATGGCACCGTTACCGTTTTGCAGGACGGCTGTCCGATCGAGGTGACGACGATGCGTAAAGAAGGGGCGTATCGCGATCATCGCCATCCGGACGCGGTTTCCTTTACCCGCGATATTCGTGAAGATCTCGCTCGCCGCGACTTTACCATTAACGCCATGGCCTATCATCCCGAAAAAGGGCTGATCGATCCGTACGGCGGTATCGATGATTTGAAAAAACGCCAGATCCGGGCGGTCGGCGATCCGAAAGTGCGTTTTGAAGAAGATGCCCTTCGCATGTTTCGCGCCTGGGCTTTCGCGGCCCGGCTTCAGGGCACGATCGAAGAAAACACGCTCAAAGCCATTCATGAAAAAAGCGCTCTTTCTTCCACACTGGCTGCAGAGCGCGTCGCGCCGCTGATCGAAACGGTTCTGCGCGACGATCCACGCCTGATCGAACCGATGGCGGATCTGCTTCGACCCTGGATTCCGGAAGTGGAAGTAATGGCCAGTACGCCGCAGTGTACCCCGTATCATTACGGCGGGGTGCTCACGCATACCATCGATGTGCTGCGCTATTTGCCTCATCGCGATCCCGTTCTGCTCTGGGCGGCTTTGCTGCACGACTGCGGCAAGCCGGATGTGCGCTTCCACGATGAAAACGGCCGCGACCATTTCCATGGTCACGAACAGGCGTCGGCCCGACACGCCAAAGTCATTCTTTCCCGTCTTAAGCTGCCAAAACAGCTGCAGAAAGACGTGGTGAAACTGATCCCGGATCACGATACGTTTTTTCGACCCGCGTACCAGAGCCTCTATCGAATCCTGGTCCAGAAAGGATATACCAAGGCACTGTTTGAAAAGCTGATGGATTTGCAGGAAGCCGACATTGAAGCGCACGCGACCAAGGACCGACGCGAACGCCTTGACCTCTTCCGCGCCTATTTTGAACAGGAAAAGGACAGGCATCCCTTTACCATCGCCGAGCTGAAAATCAACGGCGATGACGTCATTGCCCAGACGCATCTCCAGGGCAGTCAGCGCCGGGATGTTCTTCTCGAAGTGCTGCATCAGGTCATTCTCCATCCTGAATGGGAAACCCGAGAAGATCAGCTTCGCCTGCTCAGATCGGCAGAAAAAGTCGTACGCAATGCCCAGAAGAGCAAGTAAGGCACTGCAAGGCTCTGTAACACTCTGTAAAGCTCTGTGACACTTTGTTTTGGTTTTTGTTTTGTAAAAATGGACGACGGTTCATGCGTCATTTCATGGCTAAGGAACACCGTCTGGATGAAGAAAGAAATCAGGCGCCTCAAAAAGGCGCCTGAATTTATTAAAATGGGGTACAGATTGTATGGTCCAGGCCGGATTTTAAAATCCCGGGCCATGCGGGAAAGATTTAAAAAGAAAAAAGGGGAAAATTATGAACGGATTTCTTGTGGCTTTAATGATTGTCATGATCGTGCTGCTGGCGCTGGTCGGCTACGCGGTGTATTCGCTGATGAATTCAGTCAGCGATCTGTATCACATCGTGGAAAAGGACGGCGACTACAAGGAGATTCATCTGCGGCGCATGGGCAGCCAGCTGGAACAGGTACGGCTCGATACGAGTTCTGCCCGCGAACGCTCGGAAGATCTGGCGGATGAAGTCCATTCCATTACCCAGGTCATGGCCAACGCCAAACGGCGCGGGACCTGGGGCGAATACCAGCTGGAATCCATCGTACGGACGTATCTTGGGGACAGTCCGTATTTGTATAGCACGCAGTACCATCTGAAAAACGGACGCATCAGCGACGGCGCCTTTCATATGCCGCAGTCCGATCAGGTTCTGTGCATTGACTCGAAATTTCCAATGGAAAATTACCTGCGGATGTGTGAAGAACCCGAATCGGCGGAGTATTATGAAAAAGAATTCAGAAAGAATATAAAGAAACACATCGACGATGTAGCCGATAAATACATCACGGAAGAGACGCTCGATGAAGCGCTCCTCTTTATCCCCAGCGAAGCGGTTTACGCCTACCTTTGCGGGGAAGGAGCGATGCTGCAGCAGTACGCGCTCTCCCGCCATGTGCTTCTGGTTTCGCCGACCACGCTTTGCGGCGTCGTCTTCTCGCTGCAGGCATCGGCGCGCAGCTTCTACCGCGCGGCCAATATGGAAGCGTTCGAAAAGGAAGTCCGTTCGCTGGAAATCAAGGCCACCATGCTTTGCGAAAACGCCGGCAAGACGTGCCGTACGAGCGCCCTTTTACAAAAACAGCTGGCCGCTCTGCAGGAAAGCGCGGAAAAGCTGCTCGCGCAGATTTCGCAGAACGCCGATCCGGTGTTCAGCGACGATCAGAGCTTTTACGATTTTGACGGCGAAGACTAAAAAGATACTGCACTTTCGACGAATTCTTAATTTTGAAGATAGCTCCAAAGGCATAGGCAGCCATCGCAAAACAAAATAAAACAATGGAAAATGCGTGATTCGAGGAAATGGAGGGGATCATTACCAGCATGAAATCCATGAGTGAACTAGCACACGACTTTCTTCTGGACGTCCTTCATGAGCAGGCGATCTGCGTGGACGCAACGCTCGGTCTGGGCCGGGACTCCCGCTTTTTTCTTGATCATCGTGCGGCGCATGTCTTTGCCTATGAAGTCCAGCCGGAGCTCTATGCGGCCAGCTGCGAAAAAATGACTGGTCCGCGCATTACCGCCTGGCTGCATTCCCACGAATTTATGAAAGAAGACCTTTCTGAATACGAAGGGCAGATCGATGCGGTGATCTTCAATTTTGGCTATGACCCCCATTGTCTGCACGGCGTATCCACTCTGCCAGAAAGTTCTGTAAAAGCCGTGAACGCGGCGGCAGATATGCTTCGGCCCAAAGGCCGGATGGCTCTGGTTTTCTATCCGCTCGCGCCAGGCGATCAAGAACGAAAAGCGGTTATGGAAAGCCTTCTTTTACGTGACGATCTCGAACTGCTCGAGTGTCGGCGCCCCGATCGCGAAGCCTGTCCCGTTCTGCTTTGCGTTATCAAACGATTTTCAAAATCCGCATCCCGCCCGGACGTTTGAAGGAATATAATCTAATCAGGATACTAATATCAAAAATATTCAATAATAATAATAAGCATAATAAACGAAAAAAAGTGCCAAAAGCGCTATAACCTGAGTACCGGAAAGAAGCCCCGCTTTCCAGCACAGATGATCCGAACGCGAGTCTTTCCCTTTGCCTGATTGTCAAAGTTTCCCGTTGGGAAGCCCGCCTTGCGTTCTGGGGACAGGCTGCAGGCAAGCCTGAATGCCGCTGCGTCATACAGCGAAACGGGAATAGGTACTGAATATGGATAATACAAATCACAAACGTGTAGCGGTCACCAAGTCACAGCTGACCCATCACTGGCAGGAACGTCTGAATGGAAACAATCTGACCGAAATGGTCATGCGCTATAAAGACGCGGATTACTTCCGCCGCAAAGATCCGACCCTCGATCCGGAAACTAAGATTTATGAGCACATCGTCAAGGAATCTGAGCCGGGCGAAGGCCATCTCAACTGGGGGCACATTACCCTGTATCCGGGCAAGGTGGATGACCAGTACTTCTGCACGAAAGGTCATTTTCACGTCAATCCGGATGCGGAAGAATATCTGCTCTGCATGAAAGGAACCGGTCTGGTCATGTTCCTCAGCCGCGACGGCGAATGCTGGTGCGAAGAACTGGAAGAAGGCAGTCTCCACAAGATTCCGTCGAACATTGGACGCCGCCTGATCAATACCGGCGATGAACCGCTGATGCTTTCGCAGTGTCTGCCGAGCAATGCCGGCTTCGATTTCGATTCAATCGACGAACATCCCTTCACCTGTCATGTCTATGACGACAACGGCGAACTGGCCATTGAAGTGGATGTCGAAGATACTCCGGAATCCGTGGACGCGCTCCAGGAAGAAGACATTATCGCCTTTTTAAAGTCGTAGGATTTCAAGTCCTGAGAAATCGGGACTTTTTCTTTTGCCGAAAAAACATCCGCAAACCGCAGCAGGAGAGCGGAAAATCCACTAAGCGAAACGGCACCAAATTTTACTTTTTTCCGTACTGAAAATAATTGTGTGCTATCCTTTCGTATACAAATGGACGCCTGTCCTTTTTACAGCACGTTTTCGTGGAGGCGTTCACCGACAAAAACGGAGAAATTCGTCCGTTTGCACGATCAGGAGGTACACGATGGAAAAGACACTGTCCGCCGGCAATCCACTAGGCACCGAGAAAATTTCGAAGCTGCTGTTTCGCTATTCGTTCCCGTCCATCATCGCGATGCTGGTGAGCTCGCTCTACAACATCGTTGACCAGATTTTTATCGGCCAGGGTCTTGGCTATCTGGGCAACGGCGCGACGACGGTCGTCTTTCCGCTTTCGACCATCTGTCTGGCAATCGCCCTGCTTTTAGGCGTGGGTGGCGCGTCCTGCTACTCGCTGCAGCTGGGCGAAGGACGTCCGGATGAGGCGGCAAGAACGGCCGGTACGGCGCTCAGCTTCATGTTTTTAAGCGGGCTGATTTATCTGGTTCTTGGCGAGCTGAGCATTACGGCTCTGCTGCCGGTCTTTGGCGCCACCCCGGAAAACTACGGCTACGCGCTCGAATACTCCCGCGTCATTTTGCTTGGCATGCCCTTTCTCATTGTCAGCAACGGCATTTCCCAGCTTTGCCGGGCGGACGGTTCGCCTTCCTTTTCCATGTTTTTCATGGTGGTCGGCGCTATTGTCAACTGCATCCTGGACCCGATTTTCATTTTCGTCTTTCACTGGGGCATGGCCGGTGCGGCGTGGGCGACGATTATCGGCCAGATCGTGAGCTTTGTCATCGCACTCTTTTATCTGCCGCGCTTCAAGCATGTGCATATGAATGCGGACAGCTTCAAAATCCGCATGGCGCCGCTGAAGAAAATCTGCAACCTGGGTATGGCTTCAGCGCTCAACCAGGCGGCGGTTCTTGTGGTTCAGATTTTTCTGACCAACATGTTCAAGTACTACGGGTCCCTGTCCGTTTACGGCGCCAATATTCCAATCGCGGCCAGCGGTGTGGCCTTCAAGCTTAACGGCCTCTTCATTTCCGTCATTGTCGGCATTGCGCAGGGCCTTCAGCCGATTGTCGGCTACAACTATGGCGCCGCGCAGTATGGGCGCGTGAAGGAATGCATGGTCAAGGGTCTGATTTCGGTCGTCGTTT
The DNA here is from genome assembly GCF_948576815.1 of uncultured Allobaculum sp. Lineage (NCBI taxonomy): Bacteria > Bacillati > Bacillota > Erysipelotrichia > Erysipelotrichales > Erysipelotrichaceae > Allobaculum > uncultured Allobaculum sp. Next base: position 30,583 of record NZ_CAPAEZ010000017.1, on the reverse strand, counting down.
TAGGAACGCTTGTCGAAGTGCTGTTTCAGTGCTTTCCCAGACCGCTCATTCTTCTGTTTGGAACCGGCGATGAACTGTACGTCCGCTTTGGTGTGATCATGCTTCGCGTATACCTGATGGGCATCTGCATCCAGGGCGTTCAGTCGCTCAGTTCGACGTATTTTGCGGCCATCGGCCAGCCGGGCAAAGGGGTGTTTGTCTCCCTCTCCCGCACGATCATTTTCTTCATTCCGCTCGCCTTCGTCTTTTCTTTGATGTGGGGAATTGAAGGACTGGTCGTTTCCCAGCCGATCGCCGATCTGCTTTCCGCTCTGCTCGCGTTTATTCTCGTGCTTCGCTCATGGAAGCAGATGAAGCAGCTCAAGGAAGGCGTCATCGAAAACCGGTTTTAGGCACAGAGCTCTCACTTTCGGAAGGTTTTCCTCTTTCCAGAGTTCTGCCGGAGTCTTTGAAAATTCAATACTACGCAAAAATGGTCTTTTCCTCTCGCCCGATTCGGCGACTGGAAAAGACCATTTGTTTTTTTCTTTTTCAAAATGGTGAGGACTGTCCTGCCTTTGGCTTCCGCGTTTGGAGCGCTCAGTGTCTGGCTGAGCCCGACTTTGCGGTTCCAGTTGGAGTGCTTTCTGGCGCGGGATTTCCCTTCGGTTCATCTTCGACTTTGACGAGCGCCTGACGAATGCGGTGTCCCTGAATGCGCCGGATCTGAATGGACAGCGGTCCGATGCGGGTTTCAAGCTGGCTGCCGTCTTCGGGAATGTAGCCCATGGAGCCGAGCACGTAGCCGGAGAACGTTTCAAAATCATCAAGGTGCAGGTCCATGCCCAGCGCCTTGGACACATCGTCCAGATCGGCTTCGCCGTTAATGCGCCAGACGCCGCGCGGAAGCCGGACGATATCCGCCTGCCGCTTTTCTTCCTCTTCGGACAGATCGCCGAAGAGCTCTTCGATAATGTCGTGCAGGGTGACCAGACCAACGACACCGCCGTATTCGTCGAGAACGATGGCGATGTACGTGTGGCGCTGCTTCATCATGCGCAGCAGCTCATCGGCGGTATTGCTTTCGGCAACGAACAGCGGCTTGTCGACAGTGTGATCGAGAATGGTTTTCTTGCCCCAGCCGTTCAGACGGAAATAATCGCGGGTATCGAGCACGCCGACGATATCGTCGTCGCTTTCGTTGGTGATCGGATAAAACGTATGCCGGTTAGCCATGATGATCTGCTTCCACTTGGACGGATCTTCCTTCATGGACAGGCACACCATATCGGAACGGTGGGTACAGATTTCATCGAGCGACGTGTCGTTGAGATCGAGCGCGTTTTCGAGTACTTCGCGCTGTTCTTCCATTTCCGGAACCGAGGAAGCCTCAATCAGACGGACGAGTTCATCGTCGCTGTCCGCGGCTTCTTCCGGCAGCCAGAAAAACAGCTTGAGCAGCGGTTTCTGCAGGGAATTCATGCTGGCGGAAGAAAAGTGAATGCGTTTGGAAAGATGCACCCAGATCAGACCAAGTATCAGTTCGATCGCCATGAGAATCCAGAAGGAAGCCGGGCCGTTGAGCACCGCCGCTACCGCAGGCAGCTGGACGAGCAGCCAGGCGCTGAGCACTTGAAAGAGCAGAGCGAGAAAGAGATCCATGGCCGTATAGCGGGCGTCATCTGCCGGCTGCATGGTCAGAGTCAGAAAAAAGAGGGCTGCCGCAAACGAAAGAATGGACAGACTTATATACACCAAGAACATCAGCTCCATTTCCAGAATTTTAAACAGAAGATTGTATGGAAAAATACGATTTTGAAAGTCGATTTTTTCCTGTTAAAAAAAGTGTTGTTCCCTCGAAAGGTGAACTGATTATACCATGCACCGGTTTTTTGAAAACGGGCGCACAGAGCGCTCAGAAAAAGCTGGAAAGATGCGTCATTTTGCGCGTCCGGGCAGAAAAAAATGCCTGCTTCCCGAAAAAGCAGGCAAAGAAAACAAGGGAGAAAAGCAATACGATAAAACAGGTTTCGGATCGCGCCGCTAGATGCGCGTTGAGGCGTTTTCCGAATTTGGCATCGCGGCAAGCGAAGGCTGCAAAGAGGAAGAACCCAGGGCGCGCAGCAGCGTCTGCCGGGTGATGATGCCGATGAAGATGCTGCGATCATCGACGACGGGAACGAAGTTCTGGTGGAGGGCGGTTTCCAGAATGTCGTCAATGGAAACGCTGATGTTGACGGGCGGCATGAAGTCGTCGCGAATCAGGTCGGTTACTGTATAGGATTCGAGCGTCTTTGCATCCGCGCCTTTCTGCAGGATGAACCACAGGAAGTCGCCTTCGCTGACGGTGCCGACGTATGTACCGTCCAGACCGATGACCGGAATGGCGGTATAGCCGTGTTTGTACATCAGTTCGAGGGCTTCGCGAAGCGGAAGATTCTCGTAGAAGAAGACAAGATCTTTTTTAAAGGTGAGATAGAAAATAATGTTATTGTTCATGGAATTCCTCATTTCCAAAATCATTCTAAAAAAGAGATTTCAAAGGATTAGCGCCTAAATATGTGAAGATGACGAAAGCGCATACACGTCAGAAAGGACCCCAAATTTTACGAGACGATTTCGGCGAAATTCGAAATCGCCTTATTTAACGGATAATTGTGCCCGAATAATTCTAAATTTCTGACAACTGGTCCAAAATATAGACGAATGAGAGAAAAAAGAGAGACCACACTCTTCCCATAATCGGAATCAAAGCGGATTTTTCGGGCTTTCTGGCGATGGAAAAGGGGCTGGTCTTTTACGGAAAGGAAACTGAGACGATGAACCCCTTTAATTCTTCTGCGCATCGATTTTCGCACAGAGTGCGAAAACGGGCGAGAACGATGTCCAGGATTTTAAACCGCGCCCTTGTGCTGCTTCTGATCCCGCTGCTGACGGCATGCGGCGCTTCTTCCGTCGAGGATGCAAGCCGGTCGCAAAGTTCGATTTCCATTTCGCAAAGTCAGCAAACGTCTTCCCTGCAAAATGAGTCCAGTCTGTCTTCGCAAAGTTCGCAAACGGCCGCGGCAGACAGTCAAAGCGAGCCGTACGCGCCTGGCTACGACTTTACCGCGGACGACATTCCGCCCTATACCGGAAATCCGGTGGCAATCATTCATGAAAACGTCCCGTTTTTTGAAGAAAACGAAGAAACGACGCAGGCTTTCCAGCATTACTTCGATCTGGATGCGTTTGGCCGAGCGACTATGGGCTACGCCTCTTTAGGTCAGGAAATCATGCCGGAGGAAGATCGCGGCGATATTTCGTCCGTGCATCCGACCGGTTTTGAAAACAAGGAATATCCGTTTGTGGAAAACGGCTATGTGTACAACCGCTGCCATCTGGTGGCTTACATGCTTTCCGGTCAGAACGCCAATCCGCGCAACCTCATTACCGGAACCCGGACGATGAATACGAAAGGCATGCTTCCGTATGAGACACAGGCCCGGGACTATATTGAACAGACGGGAAACCACGTCATGTACCGGGTTACCCCAATTTACAAAGGAAACGATCTGGTTGCTCAGGGTGTCCTGATGGAAGCCAAATCTGTCGAAGATGACGGAAAGGGACTGCAGTTCTGCGTCTTTGCGTACAACCGCGAACCGGGTGTGGCCATCAATTATGCTGACGGATCTAATGAAGCGGACGGAACCATCGCCGTCGGCGGAACGGGTCAGGAACAGGCCGCTCCTTCTGGCGACGATGCCCAGGCACCCGCCCAGGCTCCGGCTGCCGAAGCGTCCTACGTCTGCAATACGAATACGCATAAGTTCCATCACCCCGACTGCAAGTCCGTCGCGGATATGAAACCGAAAAACCGCAAGGACGTCGTTGCCAGCCGGGATGCGCTGATTGCGGAAGGCTATCAGCCCTGCAAACGATGCAACCCGTAAGTGCGCCCAGTCCGGCAGTAAAAAACGTGAAAAAATGAGGAAACAGAAAAACGGAGTGTCGAAAACCGGTCGGCACTCCATTTTTACTGCGCAGAACATAGTTTCGGATTCGAAGAGATCCATTCGGAAAATGGCGCAGAAGAAGGGAAACGGCAAAGTCCAGAGGCGGAATATTCCTGCAGGAACTGGGATGGCAATTGAATCTTTGACAGTTTTTCAGGTGAAAAAAGTCTATATCTTCTTTATATAAAGCGAAAATATCCTTTTTAGTTTTTTTGCAAATCTGTAGCTACACATTTTGGTTCTGTTTTCCTGCAGGATGTTTTTTCTTTGCGCAGCCATTGAAACTTTGACAGTTTTTTTGGCCTAAAAAGTCTGTATTTACTTTATGTAAATCGGATATCGGGCTTTTGGCTTTTGTCGATCTGTAGCTGCACTTTTTGTTCTGGCTTTCCCGCATACCATTCTCCGTTTGTCTGGCGCGGATCATCTGATTTCCCTTTTCCTGCGCAATGTGGAGTTCCGGATTCGAAGAGATCCATTCAGAAAATGGCCTGGAAGAAAGAAAGCGGTGCAGTCCAAGGGCGGAAAATTCCTGCAAAGACTCGCGTCGCCATCGAATCTTTGACAGTTTTTTTAGGGTAAAATGGGTGTATATGCTTTATGTAAAGTGGAAATCTCGTTTTTTTACTTTTGTCGATCTGTATCTACGCTTTTGGCTCTGCTTGCCCCTATACCATTTTCCGTTTGCCTGACGCGGATCGTCTGATTTTTCTTTTTTACTGCGCATGGTATAGTTCCTAATTCGAAGAGATACATTCTGAAAATGATCCAAAAGAAGGGAAATGGTGCAATCCGGAGGGGAAAAATTCCTGCAGGGTACGACGCTTGAAATTTGTTTGTCATCCTGCGGGGACTTGCGCTATAATCCAAAAGATCAAATTGATCATCACCATGGATCTGGACATCAGGGAGGTAAGTGAATGAATCCAAAGTCGCTTCTCACTATGAAGGATTTATCCAATCAGGATATCCTCGATATTCTCAATGATGCGAAGGTTTTTTATAGTTCTCAATCAGATTGGCAGGTTCCTGTTTCATCCAGGAAACTTACTGCTAATCTTTTTTTTGAGCCTTCGACTCGTACACACTACTCATTTGAAAGCGCGGAATACCAGCTTGGACTGCAGGCCGCCGACTTCAACCCCGAATCGTCTTCGCTGACAAAGGGGGAAACGCTTTACGATACCGTGCGCACTTTTGAGGCGCTCGGCTACGGTGTTCTGGTCATCCGGAGCGCCCAGGACGAATATTTCCGCGAACTGGAAAATATTGAAGTTCCCATCATCAATGCCGGAGACGGCAAGGGCAATCACCCGACACAGTGCCTGCTCGATCTGCTCACGATTTACAACGAATTTGGCCGCCTTGATCACCTCAACGTGCTCATCTGCGGCGATGTCGCTCACTCCCGCGTTGCGGCCAGCGACAAGGAAGCCCTCGAACGCTTCGGCTCGACAGTCCGCTTTGCGGGACCGAAAGAATGGGAACGCGAAGGCTACCCGTTTGTGGATCTGGACGAAAACATTGAATGGGCTGACGTCCTCATCCTGCTGCGCATTCAGCGTGAACGCGGCGCCCGCCTCGAAAGCCTGAGCGACGAGGAATACCTCAGCCGCTACGGCCTGACGAAAGAACGGGAAAAGCGCATGAAGGATCATGCGATCATCATGCATCCGGCGCCGGTCAATCGCGGCGTGGAAATTGATACCGATCTGGTGGAATGCAGCCGCAGCCGCATTTTCCAGCAGATGAAAAACGGGGTCCTCGTCCGCAAGGCGGTTGTCCGCCGTGCTCTCGGCTTCGAGCCTTTTGGCCGAAGCAAGGCCTGAGCCATAAAAAGCCGGCGAAACCGGCCAGAAACACTTACGAATCCAGGAAAGATAAGACGGAGCCTTCCGTTAAATCTACGATAAATAAGAGAAACCCGAATAAAGGAGGAAATCTCTGTGAACACGAAACCCGCATTTTCCGGGCTTCACCCCATCAAGATCAAGAACGCCCGCATCTTTTATGACGGTTCGCTTCAGAATCTGGAAATGTTGTTTGATCAGGAAAAAATCCTTCAGATCGCGCCAGAAATTGAAGTCGATGACGATGTGGAAATTATCGATGCCAAGGGCCTGGCTGTACTGCCCGGTCTGGTTGATACCCACGTGCATCTGCGCGAACCAGGCTACGAAGCCAAGGAAACGATTGCCGCGGGAAGCCGGGCGGCGGCTGCCGGCGGCTTTACGACGATCTTCGCGATGCCAAACCTTCGCCCGTATCCATCAACTGTAGAGACGATGGAACCGTATCTGGAAAAAATCGCGAACGATGCCGTTGTACGCGTGATTCCGTTTGGAACAATCACCGACGATGAAGCCGGCAGGACGCCGACCGACTATGCGGCGCTGAAAAAACTCGGCATTCATCAGTTTTCGGATGACGGCGTCGGCGTAGCGAGCGGCGATGTCATGCAGGAAGCCATGAAAAAGGCAGTGGAAGCCGATGTGCTCTTTTCCTGCCATACCGAAGACATGAACTATCGCGCGCCGGGCGCTTCGGTGCATGAAGGTCCGTACGCGAAAAAGAATGGCTGGATCGGTATTCCGAGCGCCTGTGAAAGCGCCCAGCTCATTCGCGATCTCGGCTATGCACGCCAGATTCCGGTGGCTTACCATGCGGATCACATTTCCGCAAAAGAAAGCGTGGAAGCACTGCGGCAGGCCAAGCGCGACGACGTCAACTGCACCGCCGAAGTGACTGCGCATCATCTGCTCCTGGAAGACAGGGACGTTCAGGATGCGATGGAAAAAATGAATCCGCCCCTGCGTTCGCATGAAGATCGCATGGCGCTGATTGAAGGGCTGGAAGATGGAACGCTGGATTTCATCGCTAACGACCATGCCCCGCATACGATGGAAGAAAAAACGCGGCCGATGGACAAGGCGCCCTTTGGCATCGTTGCTCTCGAAACCGCCTTCCCGCTGCTGTACACCGAGTTTGTGGACCGCCAGAAACGCTGGAGTCTGAAACAGCTGCTGGAGTGGATGGCCGCAAAGCCCGCGAAGCGCTTCGGTCTGGAAAAGACCGGCGAGCTGCGCGAAGGCTATCGCCCGGATTTCTTCCTGGCGGATTTTGATCGAACCTACACCATTGACCCCGCCGATTTTGAATCGAAAGGGAAAAATACGCCGTTTGGCGGCTGGACAGCGAATGTGTGCGTCATGCAGACGTGGTCGGAAGGCCGCCCGGTATGGACCAGAAAGGATAAATAAATAGAGAGGACAAATAAATAGAAAGGATAAATAAATATGGAAGACAGACTGCTGATTCTTGAAGACGGCAGCGTCTGGAAAGGCAAGGGCTTCGGCTCCGACAATTTCCAGATCGGCGAGCTTGTTTTCAACACCTCAATGACCGGCTACCAGGAGATCCTTACGGACAACTCCTACTGCGGTCAGATCATTCTGATGACGTACCCCCTCATCGGAAACTACGGCGTAAACCGCGACGACTGGGAAAGCATTGAACCGGCTGCGTTCGGTTTCGTTGTCAAAAATCTCTGTGACGACTACTCCAACTGGCGCGCCTGCGAATCGCTCGACCAGTTCTGCAAAAACGAAAATATCCCAGGCATCAGCGAAGTGGATACCCGCGCGCTGACCCGCCGCATCCGTGAACACGGCACCATGCGCGCGACGATGGCCAATGTCGACGCCGATGTGGACGCAATTGTGAAAACGCTGCAGGAAACGGAACTGCCGCACGATCAGGTAAAGCGCGTAAGCTCCTCCAAGCTTTACTCGGTACCAAACCGCGGACCGAAAGTTATCCTGATGGACTTTGGCGCCAAGCTGGGCATCGTGCGCGAACTGTCGATGCGCGGCTGCGACATCGTCGTTGTTCCGTATAACACCGACTGGAAAACGATCATGAACTTCCGCCCGGACGGTGTCATGCTCACGAACGGTCCTGGAAACCCGGAAGATCTGCCGGAATCGATTGAAACGATCCGCAATCTGATCGGAAAAGTACCCATCTTCGGCATCTGCCTGGGCCATCAGCTGATCGCGCTGGCCTGCGGTGCCAAAACCTACAAGCTGAAATTCGGCCATCGCGGCGGCAACCATCCAGTTGTTGATCTCGAAGACGGCCATGTGGAAATTACCAGCCAGAACCATGGCTATGCGGTCGATAAGGACTCGCTGAAAGGAACGGGTCTGAAAATGACGCATGTCGCGCTGAACGACAAGTCCTGCGAAGGCATGATGCATACCGAATACCCGGTTTTCTCGCTTCAGTTCCATCCCGAAGCCAATGCCGGCCCGAACGACTCCAAGAAAATGTTTGACCGCTTCATGGCGCTGATGGAAGAAGAAAAGGAGAAAAAGAAGAATGCCTAAACGTACGGATATCCATAAAATTCTCGTTATCGGCTCCGGCCCGATCGTCATCGGCCAGGCTGCCGAATTCGACTATGCAGGAACACAGGCCTGCCAGTCGCTGCGTGAAGAAGGCTATGAAGTCATTCTGATCAACTCCAACCCGGCGACCATCATGACCGACTCGGTTGTTGCCGACCAGGTGTACATCGAGCCGATTACCCTCGACTTTGCCAAACGCATTATTTATAAGGAACGCCCGGATGCCGTTCTTGGCTCCCTCGGCGGCCAGACTGGTCTGAACCTGGTTGTTGAACTGGCGGAAGACGGCATTCTCGATGAATACGGTGTCGAAATCCTCGGTACCGACCTTTCCGCCATCAACAAGGCGGAAGACCGCGAACTCTTCCGTTCGCTCATGCGTGAAATTAACGAACCGGTGCCGGAAAGCGACATCGTCCACACCGTGGATCAGGCAGTGGAATACTGCAGAACCCTCGGCTACCCGGTCGTTGTCCGTCCGGCCTACACTCTGGGCGGAACCGGCGGCGGATTTGCGGACAATGAAGAAGAACTGCGCACCATCTGCGATGCCGGTCTGAAAATTTCCCCAGTTCACCAGTGCCTGATCGAGCAGTCGATTGCCGGCTACAAGGAAATCGAGTACGAAGTTATGCGCGATACCAACGACAACGCGATCGTGGTCTGCAACATGGAAAACGTGGATCCTGTCGGCATTCATACCGGCGACTCCATCGTTGTCGCTCCGGTACAGACGCTGACCGACCGCGAAAACCAGCTGCTTCGTTCAGCTTCGCTGAAAATCATCCGCGCCCTGAAAATCTGCGGCGGATGCAATGTACAGCTCGCCCTCGATCCGGAAAGCTTCAAGTACTACGTCATTGAGGTTAACCCGCGTGTATCCCGCTCTTCGGCGCTGGCGTCCAAAGCCACCGGCTATCCGATCGCGCGCATTTCGGCCAAACTCGCAGTCGGCCTGACCCTCGATGAAATTCTCAACCCGATTACCAAATCGTCCTACGCCTGCTTCGAACCGGCGATTGACTACATCGTTTCCAAGTTCCCGCGTTTTCCCTTCGACAAATTCCCGAACGCCGACCGTACCCTCGGTACGCAGATGAAGGCGACTGGTGAAGTCATGTCCATCGGCCGTACGTTTGCGGAATCGTTCCTCAAAGGCGTACGTTCGCTGGAAATGAAAGTCGATCATCTGTACTTAAAGGATCTTGACGAACTGTCCAGGGAAGATCTCGCCAAGCTGATCACAGGCAAGAGCGATCTGCGCATGTACGCGCTGGGCAAATGGCTGCGCGACGGTGGCACGATTGAAGAACTTCACGATATGACGAAGATCGACCCGTTCTTCCTGTGGCATCTCGAGCGCATCATCAACCTCGAATCCCTGATGATGGCAAAACCGATGGATGTCGAAACGCTCGCCATCCTCAAGCAAAACGGCTTCTCCGATTCCTACATCGCCAGAGCCTGGAACGTGCCGGAAAAGGAACTGTATGACCTGCGTCACGCCAATGGCATCGTTCCGGTTTACAAAATGGTTGACACCTGCGCCGGCGAATTTACTTCCGCCACCCCGTACTTCTACTCGACGTATGAGCAGGAAAACGAAAGCATTCCTTCCGACAATAAGAAAATCATCGTTCTCGGTTCCGGCCCGATCCGTATCGGTCAGGGTGTCGAGTTTGACTACGCGACCGTACACTGCGTCGAATCGCTGCGTTCGGCCGGCTATGAAGCCATCATTATCAACAACAACCCGGAAACGGTATCGACCGACTTCTCGATTTCCGACAAGCTGTATTTCGAACCGCTGACGACCGAAGATGTCATGGAAGTCATCGATCTCGAAAAACCGGAAGGCGTCATCGTTCAGTTCGGCGGCCAGACGGCCATCAACCTGGCAGCTTCCCTTGCCGAACACGGCGTCAAGATTCTCGGTACGTCGCTCAAGAGCATTGACCTTGCGGAAGACCGTCATGAATTTGAAGCGATGCTTAAAAAGCTTGATATCCCGCAGCCGCAGGGCGAAACCGCGGTTACCGTTGAAGAAGCGCTCGACATCGCCAAGCGCATCGGCTATCCGGTTCTCGTTCGTCCGTCCTACGTACTGGGCGGCCGCGCTATGGAAATCGTTCACGATGACGATGAACTCGTGAAATACATGGGCAACGCGGTTAAGGAAATTTCCCATGACGCTCCGATTCTGGTCGACAAGTACATCGTCGGCAAGGAGCTGGAAATCGATGGCATCGCCGATGGAAAAGACGTCTATCTGCCGGGCATCATGGAACATATCGAACGCGCCGGCGTCCATTCCGGCGACTCCATTTCGGTCTATCCGCCCCAGACGATCAGCGACGAAGTAAAAAGTACTATTATTGACTACGCCATCCGGATCGGTCAAGGTTTCGGATTCATCGGACTGTACAACATTCAGTTTATTGTTGATCATAATGATCAGGTGTATGTTCTCGAAGTCAATCCGAGATCTTCAAGAACCGTTCCGTTCCTGTCCAAGATTACCGGTACGCCGATGTCCCATGCGGCGACGATGGCGGTACTTGGCCACTCCCTGCGCGAACAGGGCTATGAACCTGGCTATCGTCCGGAAGACGCGCACCGCGTCTTCGTCAAGGCACCAGTCTTCTCCTTTGCCAAGCTGCGCAGCGTAGACACCGTTCTTGGACCGGAAATGAAATCGACCGGTGAAGCGTTAGGCTCCGATATCAACCTTGAAAAGGCGCTGTATAAAGCCCTGGTTGCCGCTGGTATCAAAGTTTCTCCGCACGGCAACGTCCTGCTGACGATTGCGGATGCGGACAAGGAAGACGCACTGCCGCTGGCTAAGCGTTTTGCGACGATCGGTTACGGCATTTACGCCACCCCGGGTACGGCTCGCTTCCTGCGCGAACATGGCCTGTTCGTTCACGACGCTGCCAAGATTGAAAATCAGGGCGGCGATGTGGAATCGGTTGTGGATGTCATCCGAAACGGCCGCGTCAACTTCGTAGTGAACACGATGAGCCGTCATTCGCGCAAAAACGAGGACGACGGATTTATCATCCGCCGCGTGGCTTCGGAAAATAACATTTTCTGCATGACGTCCCTCGATACCGCCAACGCGCTTCTCAAAGTTCTTGAATCCCTTTCCTTCTCGATGATTTCCATGAACGAAATGGGGAAATAAACATGAAACAATCCAACGCAGAAATCCTTAACAATACCCCCATCGCCGATTCGGTTTACAAAATGGTTCTGAAAACCGACCTCGCCGCGCTGGCCAAACCGGGCCAGTTTGTGGATGTGGCGCTGCCCGGCTACTTTCTTCGCCGCCCGATCTCCGTATCGTGGGTGGAAGAAGACCGCCTGACGCTGGTTTACAAAATCATGGGAAATGGAACCGACAAAATGTCGACGATGGAACCGGGCACCTGCCTTTCGCTGCTCGGTCCGCTGGGAACCGGTTTTCCGATCACGGATCAGAAAGAAGTTCTGATCCTGGGCGGCGGCGTCGGAACGCCTCCAATGCTGTATACCGCAAAAGCCTATCTTGAAAAAGGCGCTAAAGTGGATGTCGTTCTGGGCTTTAACAGTGCCGGCGATGTCTTCTACGTCGATGAATTTGAGCATCTGGGCATTTCGCCCGTCATCTGCACGATGGACGGCAGTGCCGGCATTAAGGGCACCGTTCTGGACGGCGTTCGCGCTAAGGGCATCGAGACGGATTTTGTCCTCTCGTGCGGCCCGCTTCCGATGCTGCGCGCCGTCAGCAATGCCTACACCAAAGGCTATGTATCGTTAGAAGCCCGCATGGGCTGCGGTTTTGGCGTATGCAACGGCTGCGTCATGACGGATCGCAACGGCATGCAGGTTCGCGTCTGCAAGAACGGACCCGTATTCCCGATTGGAAAGGTGGTACTGTAATGGATCTTTCTGTACAGCTTCCAGGTCTGAACCTGAAAAACCCGGTTATTCCTGCCTCGGGAACCTTCGGCTTTGGCCGTGAATTTTCGATGATTTACGATCTGAGCCTTCTGGGCGGCTGCTGCGTCAAAAGCATTACGCCCGATCCCCGCGCCGGCAATCCTCTGCCGCGCATCGCGGAAGCTCCGTCGGGCATGATCAACGCCATCGGTCTGCAGAACCGAGGCGTGGAATTCGTCAAAGCCCGCGAACTTCCGTTTCTGGAACAGTTTGATACCGAAGTCATCGCCAACGTGGCGGGCGCAAGTCTGCAGGACTACGCGCTGGTCATTGAACAGCTGCGCGGCATGGACGTTATCAAGGCGTTTGAGCTGAACATCTCCTGCCCGAACGTTTCCGCCGGCGGCATGGCCATCGGTACCAATCCCGAACTGGCTGCGGAAGTCACCCGTATGGCGAAGGCCGTTGCCGACAAGCCGGTTTACGTGAAGCTTTCGCCAAACGTAACGGATATCACGAAAATCGCGCAGGCGGTGGAACAGGCCGGTGCTGACGGTATCGTTCTGATCAATACCGTTCCGGCGATGCGCATCGATCTGCGCACCGCAAAACCGCTGCTTGGCAACGTCACAGGCGGTCTTTCCGGACCGGCGATTAAGCCGATCGCCATCCGTGCGGTCTACCTTTGTGCACAGGCTGTAAACATTCCAATCATCGGCTGCGGCGGCATTACATGCGCCGAAGATGTTCTGGAATTCCTGTACGCAGGCGCAAGCGCTGTGGAAATCGGCAGCGAAAATCTGGTCGATCCGTGGGCATGCCCGCGCATTATCGATGAACTTCCTGCCGCTCTGGCCAAATACCGTCTGAACTCGGTCAAGGAAGCCATTGGCAAAGCGCTTCCGAAAAACTAAGTCTTTTAAAAACGAAGAAGCCGGTCGACTGCCGGCTTCTTTTTTGAGGCGAAACGAAGAGAAGAAAAGCCCTTTTTCGTACGAAAGCTGGATTCTTTGTCATTTTCAGACAGGATTCGATACAGTAAAGGCGATCGAAAACTGCACCGCCAGGCGCGACCTGCTGCGCCTGGCTCGATTCGATCCGTAAATGCTTGTCCGACTACGCTCGAAAGCGCAGAACGGCGAAACATCAGAAGAACACGAAAGCGAGAGAAGGAGAATTTATGAGCAAAACAATTATTGCGCTGGATTTTTCCAGCCGTCAGGAAGTCCTGGATTTCCTTTCCCAGTTTGATCAGCCCGTCACCGTAAAAATCGGCATGGAACTGACGTATGCGGAAGGTCTGGACATGGTCCGTGAAGTCAAGGCGATGGGTCATGACGTTTTCCTCGATCTGAAGCTGCACGATATTCCAAACACCGTAAAAGGCGGCATGAAAAACCTGGCGGCTCTGGGCGCCGATATCGTCAACTGCCATGCGGCCGGCGGCATCGAAATGATGAAAGCCGCCAAGGAAGGCATTGAACTCGGTGCCGGCGAAGGCAAGAAGCCGCTCGTCATCGCGGTAACACAGCTGACCAGCACGTCGAAGGAAGCGATGAACGAACAGCAGGGCATCCCTGGCGAAGTCATCGATTCCGTCATTCGCTACGCCAAAGCGGCCAAGGAAGCCGGTCTGGACGGCGTGGTCTGCTCCGTCCATGAAGCCAAGGCGATCAAGGAAGCCTGCGGCGAAGATTTCCTTACTGTAACCCCGGGCATTCGTCTGGCCACCGATTCCAAGGACGACCAGAAGCGCGTCGCCACCCCGGAATTCGCCCGCGAACAGGGATGCGATTACATCGTTGTCGGTCGTTCCATTACTAAGGCAGCGGATCCGAAAGCCACGTTTGAAGCCATCGAAGCGGTGATGAACGCGTAAGCAGGGCCGCTTTCCATGAAAAAATCGATTGCGGCCGGCGGAATGATTGCGATTGCCGCGTATTTGTTTCTTCGTGCCGAAGCGCCGCTGGGCGCCCTCTTTTTCGGCTTCGGCCTGGCGTTTGTCATCATTTATCAGCTTGATCTTTTCACCGGGAAAATCGGCTTTTTCGGCGAGCAGGACCTGCCGTTTCTCCGTATTCTTCTGGGCAACCTGATCGGTGCCGGAATTGTCTGTCTGCTGCTGCGCACGAACACGCCGGTGATTGAAACCGCGCAGGCACTGGTGGAAAAGAAAGACGCCCTGAGCTGGTATGTCGCCCTCATTAACGGGACGTTTTGCGGCGTTCTCATGTATCTGGCGGTCAGCTCCTGGAAAAGAGGCTTTCACGCTGGATGCTTCCTTTGCGTCACGGTATTTATCCTCTGTGGATTTGAACACTCCATCGCCGACTTCGCCTATATGGCGCTGGCCTGGAAATGGTCGCTCAACCTGCTCTGGATTTTGCTTGGCAACGCGCTTGGCGCGGTGATCTGCCGTCTGATGGTCGAAGACAAAGCCATCTTCCGCTGGCCGTCACTGCAGGCAAAAGCCAAAAACTAAGCTCGAAACGCTGTGTTTCAAAGCTGCATTTCAAAAAGGAATGGTAATCCGTCTGGACTGTCCGATTGTTCGGCAAAATCCAGACGGATTTTTTTTATAGCCGCATACCCAGAGCAAGGAAGAAAGGGTACCCTGAAAACTGGACACGAAAGAGAGAAAAGAAAGGGAAGCGGGAAGAGGAAAAAGGTAAGAGAAAAAAGATGATAAGGAAAGCTGAAAACAGGAAAAGGCGCTCGACCGGCTGTAAAAACAGCGGGCAGAGCGCCTGAAATGGGTCTGGTACTGGAATGACTTCTTTTCAATTATTCAACAGCTTATTCAACAGCCGCTTCGGCTTCTTCCTGTGTGAAACCAAAGTCGAGCAGCGTCTGGATCGCTTCGTCGTGATCTTTCTTGTCGAGACGATTCAGCATTTCTTTCGCGTTTTCTACCCAGTCAGCTCCGTATTCGTCAACGGCGCTTTCTGCGGTGGATTTGGAATAGCCCATGTCGATCAGCTGATTGATGACCGACTGACGGGAGAACGGCGTGTTGGCGAGAATGTCGCCTACCGCATAAATTGCCGGTTCTGCAGGTTCTTCTTTCCCTGAAGAAGTGCCTTCGCTCGTAATGGCGGAAGCGTCGGAGACAGCGGATGATCCGGCTGCAGACGAAGTGCTGGAGTCTGCAGGCTTGCTGGAGCAGCCGGCCATGGTAAGCAGCAGAGCAGCGCTCAGCAGTGTATAAACGGTCTTTTTCAAAATATAAATCCTCCAAGATCTATGTGGATGTCCTCCATTCGCCCGGAGGCATCCGTCTACTAGACAGGATACAGTCTGAAGCGGATTTGAGAAAGGCCAGAATTGAAAATACCGGCTGTGACGAAGCACACCCGCAATTTATGTGTGAGATTCAGAGAGTTTGTTCCTGTTTAAAAATCTGAAGCTTCGTGACCGGTTCCGGAAGCATCTGAACTTCCCGTTCCATTCCGAAAAACAGGCTTACGTGTTCTGGACAGTTTTTTCGTCAGATAAAGCCGCCAATTATCCAGGGACAGAACGTTCGTCCCGTTTTCTTTCCTCCGGACGATCTTTCAGAATTGGACGAAAGCGGCTCTTTATTGGAGTACTATGAACAAATAAGGAGCTGAGCGAGCCTTTGACGCCATTTTGCGGGCTTCCAAGGCCGGATGCAGCGTTTCTGCTTTTGGATAAATATGAAATATATGAATAGTTTTGAACAAATAAGAAAGAAACTGAACGAAAATAGATGGAATCAAAGGATAAAAAGAAAATTAATGAATAAATTTGAATAAATATGGTTGATTAACCGCTTTCATCGCCGTATGATTTCACTGTAAGAAAACCAGGTGAACAGAGGTGAAAGAAATAGAAAAGAAATGAAGGAAAACAGAAAATGATGACCGAAGAAAGACACGAGAAAATTCTGGAGTATTTAAAAGGAAAAGAAAGAGCATCGCAGCAGGAACTGCTCGATCTGCTCGGGACGTCCGAGAGTACGCTGCGAAGAGATCTGATGGCGCTTGAAGAACAGGGGCTGCTGCATCGGGTACGCGGCGGCGTGACCTGCAAACCGAGAACCCATGTTTCCGACAGTCAGCTGGCGAGCCGCCGGGACCAGCATCAGAAAGAAAAAAAGGCGATTGCCCTTCAGGCAGCCGCGCAGATTCAGGATGGCGAAACCATTTATCTGGATGCTGGAACAACGGTGGAAGCACTCCTTCCTCTGCTGGCCGGAAAGAAGATCCGGGCGATTACCGATTCCATTTCCCATGCCGTACGGCTGATGGAGCTCGGCGTTCCGGTTTCCGTAACCGGCGGAGAGCTCAAATCGATCACCAGTGCGCTGGTGGGGGAAGAAACACTCGAATTTCTGGACAAGTACCGATTTTCCAAAGGATTTTTTGGGACCAATGCCGTCACAGAAGACGGAGAACTGCTGACACCGGATGTACGGGAAGCGAGTGTAAAGAAAAAGGCGCTGGAGAGAACGCTGGAAGCCTATGTGCTTGCCGATTCTTCCAAGTTTGATCAGATCGCGGCTGTTCGGTTTGGCGACCTGTCACAGGCCGTTCTGATTACGGAAAAAAACGCGCAGATTCCGGATGGATTTCCCGGACTGGTTCTTCGAAGCACGGGCGAAACGGTTTCGGAGAACGAAGACGAAATCCAGTAAAACCCTCAGGACAAAGCAGCTCTGTCCGGCGTGACGAACTTGCACCGATCATCAGAAAAACAGGAAGCCCAAACAGCGGTTTTGGGCGAATCGAGGTAAGCCAGGCTCGATCGTCCCGGTATCTCTGTCTGGGAAAAAGGAAAGGAGAACTTCATGATCTACACTCTTACCGCCAATCCTTCGCTGGACTACATCATGCGCGTCGATCATTTCGAAACCGGCGAAACAAACCGGGCCGAAGAATGCGCACTGTATCCAGGCGGAAAAGGCATCAATGTATCCACGATCCTTGGACGGCTCGGTCATGAAAATACAGCCCTTGGATTTGTGGCCGGATTTTCCGGACAGGAACTTGTGCGCATGCTGGAAGAGCGCCGCTTTAAAAAGGACTTCATCGACTGTGCCGGCTATACCCGGATTAACGTCAAGCTCAAATCCGGCAGGGAAACGGAAATCAACGGATGCGGTCTGCAGCTTTGTGAGGCGGACGTGGAAAAACTGAAAACCCGCATCCGAAGCCTGAACGAAAAGGATGTGCTGATTCTTTCTGGAAGCGTTCCGGCTGGAATGGATTCGATGTTCTACCGTCATCTGCTCGATCTGACCAAGGACTCCGTGCTCAGTGCGGTAGACGCCACGGGCGATCTTCTGCTCCATACCCTCGAGCGGCATCCGTTTCTGATCAAGCCAAATCAGGATGAGCTGGAAGCTCTGTTTGATCAGAAACTTGAATCCGTCGAAAGCCTTGCCTGGGCGGCCCGCAGACTTCAGGACATGGGGGCAAAAAATGTTCTGGTTTCCCGCGGGGCGAAAGGTGCACTGCTTGCCGGAATGGACGGCGCGTTTTATACGGCTTCCTGCCCGCAGGGAAAACTGGTCAATTCCGTCGGGTCGGGCGACTCGATGGTTGCGGGATTTATGGCTGGCTATCTCGATACCGAGAATCTTAAAGAGGCGCTTGCTCTTGGCGTCTACTGCGGATCGGCTACCGCCTTCTGCAGCGATCTGGCCCAGTACGAAGATATTCAGCGGCTTCAGAACGAAAGTCCGATCGAGATTCAGCAGTTTACACTCTGATCGATTTCAATACACTGCACACTGCTTTCCTGCCGGCCAATCTGGAATTTCCGGAAGCGTCGGATCTGTGTTCGCCTGCGATGTTTTCCTTACTCAAAACAGGATGCAGATGTGCAAAGAGACACCCGATTTACCTTAAGCGAAAAAGACGGACGGAATCGTCCGGCAGAGGAAAGGAAAACACATGAAAATTCGCGATTTGCTGGCAATCGAAAGCATCGATGTGCATGCTTCTGCTGCCGATAAAAACGAAATTATCCGCAAAGCGATTGATCTCATGGAAAAAAGCGGAAAAATCGCAGAGCGCGCTCCCTATGAAGAACAGGTTTATAACAGGGAAAAAGAAAGTACGACGGGTGTGGGCATGGGGATCGCGATTCCCCATGGCCGCAGCGCAGCCGTAAAACAGCCAGGTCTGGCCGCCATGGTCATTCCAGACGGTGTGGATTATGACTCTCTCGACGGACAGCCGGTGAATCTTCTGTTCCTGATTGCCGCACCGGAAGGCGGAAACGTTCATCTTCAGGTGCTGGCCCAGCTGTCGAGAATGCTGATGAATGAAGAGCTTTCCAGCGCACTCAAAAAGGCGCAGACACCAGAGGAATTTTTGAATCTGCTCAATGAGGCGGAAGAAGCCCTCGATCAGCCGGCGGCAGAAAAAACGGCGACGGCAGAAAAAGAGCCGGCAGCCGGCGCAAATCCGGATGCAAAGGTTCCTTATATTGTGGCGGTTACGGGATGCCCGACGGGAATTGCGCATACGTATATGGCTGCAGAGTCCATTGAGAAAAAAGCTAAGGAAATGGGATACCGGGTCAAGGTGGAAACACGCGGATCCGGCGGCGCAAAAAATATACTGACGGCGGACGACATTCAGAATGCCGATGGAATCATTGTTGCGGCCGATACAAAAGTTCCTATGGATCGATTCAACGGAAAACGCGTGATTCAGACCGCTGTTGCCGATGGAATTCATAAACCGCAGGAGCTGATCGAACGCTCCCTGGATCCGGCCGCTCCGGTATACGAATCCGGCAATGCATCGCATGCAGAAGGATCGGAAGAAAAAGAATCCGGCTGGCACAAGGTGTATAAAGACCTGATGAACGGCGTTTCGCACATGCTTCCCTTTATTGTCGGCGGCGGAATCATGATCGCTATTGCCTTCCTGATTGACGGCTTTTGCGTAGACATGAACATGCTGGCTGAATCCGAGCGGCAGCTGTTTGGTACGATTACGCCGGCGGCGGCTTTCTTCAAGAGTGTGGGCGATATTGCGTTTGGCTTCATGCTCCCGGTTCTTTCCGGATACATCGCCATGTCGATTGCGGATCGCCCGGGGCTGATGGTCGGATTTGTCGGCGGCGCCATTGCCGCAAATGGAAAATCCGGATTCCTTGGCGCGCTGCTGATTGGATTCGTGGCCGGCTATGTAATTAACGGTCTGAAAAAGATTTGTACCAAACTCCCGGATTCCCTGGAAGGCATTAAGCCGATGCTGATCTATCCGTTCTTCGGTGTTCTGATCACCGGTGCAATTATGATGTTCCTGGTTGAACCGCCAGTCGGCTGGCTCAATACACAGCTGAATCTCTGGCTCGAATCGCTGAACGGCGTTTCAGGGGTGGTTCTTGGTGCTCTGCTTGCCGGAATGATGGCCATCGATATGGGCGGCCCGTTCAACAAAGCGGCGTATGTATTCGGCACGGCTTCTCTTGCGGCTGGAAATTATGCCGTAATGGCTTCGGTTATGATCGGCGGCATGGTTCCTCCCATCGCCATAGCTCTTGCCTCATGGCTGTTTAAAAACAAGTTCACAGAAGATGAGCGGAAAACAGCGCCGACGAATGTGGTCATGGGACTGTCGTTCATTACAGAAGGTGCAATTCCATTTGCGGCGAGCGACCCGCTTCACGTGCTTCCCGCGTGTGCGATTGGTTCCGCTCTTGCCGGCGCGCTTTCTGAACTGTTCGGATGCACGCTGATGGCACCTCATGGCGGTATCTTTGTTGTCCTGACCATCGGCAATCCGCTGATGTATCTGGTCGCTCTTGCAGCAGGCGTAGCTGCTGCAGCTCTGATTCTTGGTTTCACCCGCAAGCCTGTAAAAGCAGCGGCCTGAAATCCGAGTTTGTAAACCGGATAAAAAGACACCTGAAAAAGAGGCGGTGCGAACAGGCTGGCAAAAAAAAGACCTGTTTGACACCGCCCCTTTTACGCGATCGATCGCAGGAAACGATCTCTCAAAAAGACGGGAGCGAGAAAAGAACAGAAAACGCCGGCTGTGGCGAAGCACAGCCGGCGTTTATGTGTGGGATTAAGAGTGTTTGTTGAGGGACGTCAGCGTGACGGGACGTGCGGGACTATAGCTGGTTAGGCGATAGCAGCGAGGGCTTTTTTAACGAGAGCGATCTTTTCAGCTTCTACAGCTGCAGCTGCGTCGTTGCCTTCAGCTTTGTGTTTCTTTTCCCAGCCTTCCAGGGAGCCGAGTCTTTCGTCCAGACGATCTTTAGCAGTCTGAGCGTACTTGCCAGTTTCGTCGAAGTGAGCAGTGAGGTCAGCGATTACTTCGTCGCCGTATTCAGTGCCGCCGATTGCAGCTTCCAGGGTTTTGGTGAATTCTTCTTTTGTCATGATAGATGACCTCCTTAAGTGTTTAATCATACTGACCGATGGATTATCTTAAGAATTCGTCGGACGATTTCTTCGGATTTACTCCAGCGGGGTTCTGCATATTCCAAACCGGAGAATCCGAAGATTCGTTCCGATGAATGGATAATTTAGAATAGTGAATCAATTAAGCGATGAGACTGAGCGTCCATCGTCTGCCGGGATCCCTGTCCGGATCCGGCATGCCTTGCGATTGGGATTTACTTAATTGCGGCAAGGGCTTTGAGAACGATCGCAATCTTTTCGGCTTCATCAGCAGCTTTTGCGTATTCGCCTTCTGCTGCATGTTTCTGAATCCAGCCGAGAAGGGAGCCATATCTCTCGTCCAGACGGTCTTTGGCAGTCTGTGCATATTTGCCAGTTGCGTCGAAGTGTTCAACCAGGTCGGCGATTACTTCTGCACTGTATGCATCTGTACCCAGAGCTGCATCAAGAACTTTCTTGAATTCTTCTTTAGTCATTGAGAAACATCTCCTTTTCTTTACGCATTCATAATACTAGCTGACACGTATCATTCCTTTTTGTATGCCCAAATATTTTTCGGAACGATACATGAACAAAAAAGCCTTATTCGCTTGATTTATATCGACTATAATGATTCGTTTTATAGCTTTACCTAAGTCAGAAAACAAAAAAAAAACTTAACCGGAGTAAAAAAAATAGACATTTCACGAAATTGAAATAAAGATCATATTAATAACCAGGAAATGCGTACGGGCAAAGAAGCAAGACAGTGTTCCGAGGCGAATGATAGCCGGAAGCCAGCGGTGAATGCATCCAGACAAGCAAAATGACCAGCAAGGTCCGGTCATTGTCCGCTCCCTGGCAAGCGGTGCAGAGGGTACAATATAGAAAAGAAAAAGCGGAAAAGACTTTCGCGAATATCGGCTCAAGGCATTGAGCAGGAAGGAGTGCCCCCCCTATGCAAAATACAAAGTGGATTGTGGTTCTGATCAGCGCCATGATGGTGATCGCCGCTCTGGCTGGAGTCGTTCTAGGCATTCGAGAAGAATTTGAAGGCACAGAATCCGACGAACAGTAAAGCGGCTTCGCGCCTGCGTCCTGAGCGAACAGCGCAAGATCAGATGAGGACGTAAAACGACATTTCAAACGAAAAGAGGACTTTGCCCCTTTGCGGCCAGACTCTATGTGTCTGCCATAAGGCAAAGTCCTTTTTCTTTTTGTCCGATCCGTCTGAGCGGTCCGATCATTTAAAAAGGAATTTGGAGTCAAAAGCCGGACTCCTCTAAACCGCTGCCGGTTTTGGCGGCGGATCTGATAAGATTGAACAGGAAAAAAGATCGCCCGCATTCCCGGATCCAAAGTCTTTTCTGGATCCATATCCATATAAAATCCATATAAAAAGCGCCTTGCCCTTTCAGGCGAAGGCATCTGCGGCGGTCCATGCGTTAATTCGAAGCCAGTTAAGGAGAAAAGAAAATGGAAGACTACAAACAGGAATTCATTGATTTCATGCTGGATAGCGGCGTGCTGAAATTTGGTACCTTCACGCTCAAGTCCGGACGGATCTCGCCCTTTTTCATGAACGCCGGCGGCTATGAAAACGGTCGTCAGCTGCGCAAGCTCGGCGAGTTTTATGCTAAAGCCATTCATGATCGTTACGGCGATGACTTTGATGTGCTCTTCGGCCCGGCCTACAAGGGAATTCCGCTGGCCGTCGTTACCGCGGAAGCGTATTACGACCTCTTCGGCAAGGAAATCCGCTACTGTTCCGACCGTAAGGAAGAAAAAGATCATGGCGCGGATAAAGGAAGCTTCCTGGGCACAAAACTCAAAGACGGCGACCGCGTCATCATGATCGAAGACGTGACCACCTCCGGCAAATCCATGGATGAGACGGTGCCAAAAGTCAAAGGCGCAGCAAACGTGGAAATCAAGGGCCTGATGGTTTCGCTCGATCGCGCTGAAAAAGGCCAGTCCGATACGTCCGCGCTTGGCGAAGTCGCAAAGAAATACGGCTTTGAAACCGCGGCGATCGTATCGATGCCGGAAATCGTTTCCTGCCTGAAAGAAAACAAAACGCTCGATGACGAGATGATTTCGAGAATTCGCGACTATTATGCACAGTACGGCGCGTCGGATCGCACGTTCGATTTTTAATTCCGTTCGGTAATCGATATCTCTCTATACAACGCAAACCGGATCTTTTTTGAAAGGCTCCGGTTTTTGTTTTGCGCTTTTGTGGGAACTGGTGGTCTTTATGCGTCTTTAAGCGGCTATAATTTATTTAGGAATAAAGCAGACCAAAACGGAGTACAGAGGGGCCTCCGCAAAGAAATTGAAAGCCAGACCCTGGCGACGGCAGCTTTCAAAATCGGAGCGGACCCGGCATTCATTGGCAATATAATGGCTTTTCGGTCTGCAAAACACACATCAGGATCCAACGGGATCTGGAAAGAGGTACGTATGACTGCAAACATCATTACCATTACCCGAGAATTCGGATCGGGCGGCCGTACTATCGGCAGACTGGTCGCCGCAAAACTCGGCTATGACTTCTACGACTGGAACCTGGTCGAAAAGATCGCCGCGCAAAGCGGATTCGCTAAAGAGTTCATCGAACAGAACGGCGAAGAGCAGGACCGCTTCATGACCATGCTCGCCAGCAGCAGCTTCAGCTTCAACCTCAACGAACAGCTGTTTGAAGCGCAGACCAAAGTCATCCTGGATCTGGCCAAAAAGGGACACTGTGTCATCGTCGGCCGCTGCGCCGACTTCCTGCTGCGCAATGAACCCGGCGTACTGAGCTGCTTCATCTGGGCGGATGAAGAAAGCCGCAAGAAGAGAATTCTGACCGAATACGGCGAGCGCGACGAAAGCATCGACAAGCGTCTGCGCGATAAGGATAAACGCCGCAAGGCGCACTATCAGTACTTCACCGGCCGCAAATGGGGCAAGGCGTTCTACTATGACGTCTGCCTCGATACAAGCCGCCTGCCGATCGAAAGCTGCGCGGATACGATCGTCGCTCTCGCCCAAGACTGCACGGGCGCGGTTCGTCATACCAACGAAGACTAGCTGATCCGGCAACCGCGAACGCAAACCCGCTCAGGTATCCCTAAATCCCTATTTCTGAATTTCAGCAAAAAAAGCAGAAGCTGCATCCGATCCGTTCGGAGAGCTTCTGCTTTTTGCGTATTCCCGACGCGGATCCGATCGACTGCTCCAGGAAAAAAGGCTGCCCCCGAAAGGACAGCCTGCAGATCGTATCGGGATCTGAAAAGTTTAAAGCGGTTATTTTGCGGAAGCGTCGTCGTCTTTATGCATGGCAGCAACGGCTTTCGGGAACATTGGACGGAAGACGAAGATGGCCAGAAGCAGAGCGATGACGGCTGCTGCGCAGGAGATCAGCAGAACGGTATCGATACCCTGTGTCATGCCGACGTTGCCTGGTGTAGCCTGGGTCAGTGCGTTGTAGGCAATGGAGAACAGAGCGGAAGCGATAACGCCGCTGAGGGAAATGATAAATCCAACCAGGGAAGTACCGATGCCAAGATCCTGCGGTTTAAGCAGCATCTGCGCTGCAGGGATGGACGATACGGTACGGAAGGAATCGGCGATTCCGGTCAGTGCGAGCATGACGAATACGAACCATACCGGCATGTTCGGACCAATGAAGACGAGCAGTCCAGTCGGGATGATGACCAGAATAGCGCAGTAAGCAAAGGCTTTCCAGAAGTTCGAAAGCTTCTTGGCGATCCATACACCGGCAGCGCCAGGAACGAGAATGGAAAGAATCGTACGCGGAATCTGAACGGTACCGCTGATGGAAGCCGGCTGGCCCATCAGCTGCTGCATAGCCTGCGGAACGTAGGCGTTAATGGCCGTCAGGTAAACAACGCAGAGACCGGTGATCAGCAGAACGATAACGAACGTCTTGTTCTTGAAAAGATTCAGAGGAATCAGCGGAGAACTGATTTTCTTTTCCGCGATCAGCAGCAGAATGAAGCTGATAATCGTAATGGCTGCGCAGGTGAGGACGAAGGCAGAGCCCCAGCCGAGAATGGCACCGTAGTTAAGCCAGAAGACAAGGGCAAACAGGCAGATGCCCAGAAGCAGTGCGCCGATCCAGTCCAGATGAACGCCTTTATGGGTTGCGCCGTTTGGCAGATAGCGATAAATCAGATAAATACCGATAGCCAGGAAAATTGTCGGGAAAGCCGAAGCCATACCGGTCATGCCGTGGTCCATAAGCCAGCCTGCGCCCCAGGAACCGATAAAGCTTCCGATGGCCAGTGCGCCGGAAAGGAAACCTACGTATTTCGGGACTTCTTTAACCGGGAAAATCTGACGGACGGCGATAAACGGAACAGCCGAGAACGCGCCCTGGCATGCCGAAAGAACGACACGCAAAATCAGATACATGGAAAGCGAAGAGGCAAAGGCGAGACCAATGCCGCAAATGCAGTTGATCAGACCAAACCAGAGAACAAGTTTCTTAGCACCGATGCTGTCCATCAGCGATCCGCCGATCAGAGTCATCAGGCAGAGCGAAGCGGAAGTCAGCGCGGTAACGAGTGAAAAAGAGTCCATGCCGTTGAGACTTGCAAGAACCGGTCCCTGAATATTGGCGAGGGAGAGGCCAAAGGCCGCCATGGACAAGGCTAACATCAGACAGCCAAGATATGCGAGGTTGCGCTGGAGAGGGGTTAAGCCGTTTTGAGTTGTGGTATCAGACATAAATTACTCCATCATTCCTTTTCTGTTTGTCCTCCTTTCTTCTTTCTCTTTTTTCATGACCATCTTATCAATAAAATGCTTACTGTTAGTTTCACATACTCAAAAGAAATTCCGCCGCAATGCGGCGGAATAAAAAATGACGCTGAAAATGAAAAGTACAGAGATATGGACACATTACTCAAAAGATAGGATTGGAAATGCGGACATTTTGCAAAAGACGGCGACAGAAACCGCCAGTGCTGGGTCTTCTGTACAGACGACGGATCCTCCATAGCCGGCTTTTTGCGCCAGCCTGTTCGATCCCGCCCTCAATCCCGAAGAGCAAGCGTCATCCGGCCTCAGTTCGACCTCAGTCTTCTGCCTGATCTTCCAGCAGAGGCGCGTATTTTTTCTTAAGCATGCCGGTATAAATGTGCGGATCAAACGGTTTGCCGCTGACTTCTTCGACAATTTCCAGCATGGTTTTCGAGGCGCCATAGCGATGGACGTTCTTTTCCAGCCAGGCCGCGATGTCTTCAAAGCGGTTTTCCAGAATGAGCTGCTCTGGATCGATGTCCCGCTCCATGGCTTCATAAATCTGGGCCGCGTAGGCAGAGCCAAGCGCGTAGCTGGGGAAATAGCCGAGATCGCCGGAAGACCAGTGCACATCCTGCAGGACGCCTTCACGGTCGTTTTCGGGCCGTGCGCCGAGATACGTTTCGTAAAGATCGTTCCAGAGCTGCGGAAGCGTCGCATAATCGAGGGTGCCTGCGGCCATTTTCTTTTCAATTTCATAGCGTATGAGAATATGGAAGGGATAGGTGAGCTCATCCGCGTCGGTTCGAATCAGCGAAGGACGGCACGTGTTGACCAGTGTAAACAGCGTATCGGCATCGACCGTTTCGAGGGCTGGAATTTCTTTTCGCAAAGCGGGAAGCAGCACGCTCCAGAACGCTCTGGAGCGGCCAATGTGATTTTCCAGCAGACGGGACTGGGATTCGTGGGCAGCGCAGCCGACGCCTTCCACGAGCATCGTCTTGTCAAAAGCCGCTTCCGTCTGCAGATGATACAGCGCGTGCCCGTATTCGTGGACGGTCGAAAGAATGGAACTGACAAACTGATCCGGTTCATAGTGCGTGGTGATCCGGACATCGTCGTGGGACAGAAAATCGGTAAACGGGTGCTCGGTCGTGCTGATCGCCAGCCGGTCCCGATCGGCTTTCAGAAAATCGAGAACTTCACTGGCCAGTTTTTCCTGCTGCGCGTCGCTCACCGGCGCGTGCAGAAGAGAAAGATCTTTTGGCCGGGCCGCAGCCGCTTTTTTGACGAGCGGACCGAGATCTTCGAGGATCGCTTCAAAAAAAGCATCATATTTTTCCTGATTCATGCCCGGTTCGTAAAGACTGAGCAGATAATCATAAGGATGGGCCGGATCAAAGCGCGGCGAATATGACGCCGCCTGCAGCGTATACGAAATGACTTTTTCGAGCGCGGGGCGAAAGCGTTCATAATCGGACTGGACTTTGGCTTCGTGCCAGATCGTCTCGCTTTCGGCCGCGCTTTCCTGCCATTTTCTGTAAAGCGGGGAAGGAATCTTCCGGGTGTCCTGAAGCTTTTTCAGGCGCAGCCCGACTTCTTTCTGTTCGAGCGATCCGTCTGCCATGGCGGCATATTCTTCTTCGAGCCAGGCGATCGTTCCGGGATTGTTTTCGAGATTAAAGGCGAACTGCGACAAAATCGTCAGCGCCTCATTGGTCCGGGAAGCCCCCTTTTTCGGGGCAACGGTATACTCATCGACATAGACTGTCGAGCAGGCCAGCGTATAGGCGCCCAGCGTATCAAGAAGCTGCTGGTAGCGCGGAGAAAAATTGAGTTTCATACAGATGGGATTCCTTTCAATTTGGCCGTATGCTGCCGTTTGGGCAGCAAGGGCCTTCTTTGTTTTCTGTTTTTTCGTATTTTCAGTTTGTTTTTATTTGGCTTTGCGTTTCTATTTTACAGGGAATCCGGCCCGTGCCCGTCTGTACTCTGTACATTGGACAGGAAGGCACTGCCTTTCCATTTTGCTGATGCATGCAGGGAATAGCGATGAAGGAGTTATTGAACGCCTGCGATTTCCCGGGATTTCCCTGTTCCTGAATCTGCATATAGAACACATATTGGACATATAGATTAAGACAGACCGTAAGTTCTAGATCGGTCGGGCGGTGTTTGGCAGCCGCCTCAGGAGGTTTTTATGAAAGTACGCCGTTTCATTCTTACTGCGCTCTGCGCGGCGCTGCTGGTTTCGCTGACCGGCTGTTCCAAACCCAAATCGTCGACGGATTCCGCGTCGACCGGTCCAGGGACGCTTGGCGATGACGTTCTCAAAGTCGGCATTACCCAGAAACTGACGGGAACGTTCTGTCCGATGTATGCCGCGTCGATGTATGACCAGTGGGTTGTCAACATGGTGTATCAGTCCATGCTGGCGTACGACGCGGACGGATCGCTGGTGCCGGTTCTGGCCAGCGAAGCGCCGGAAGTGTCCAAGGACGGAAAAACGATCCGCTTCCATCTCAAGGAAGGACTTCGCTTTTCAGACGGATCGGAACTGGACGGCGATGACATCAAGTATTCCTTTACGCTCATGGCGGATCCGGAATACGTGGGCGGCATCAAGGACGGCACGTACGATTTCATTGAAGGCTTTGAAGCGTGCCAGGACGGATCGGCCAGAGACATTTCTGGCATTCAGGTTTCGCACAACGGTCTGACCGTTACCTTTACGTGCGCCCAGCCGGATAGTGACGCGGTCGCTTCGATCGGCACGGTGTTCATCGTGCCGGAAGGTCAGTTTCCGTATTCCCGCGGCAATCTGGACGCCTATAAAAACCTCGAGCCGGAGCAGGCGATTGGAACCGGTCCGTATGTGATCGATCAGTACGATCCTTCGTGGGGCGCTGTGCTGAAGAAAAATCCGGACTGGAACGGGGATGGCCAGTATCCGATCGAATCTGTGGCGATGCTGACGATTGAAGCGGGTACGGAAGTGCAGTCGCTTCAGGACGGAACGATCGATCTGATTCCGGCAACCGCCAATCCGGACATCATCGCGCAGGCTTCGGCCCTCGATAATGTGGAAACGAGCCACTATTTGCGCGCAGCCCAGGGCTATATCGGCTTTAACTGTCAGGAAGGCGTATGCGCCGATCCGGCGGTCCGGCAGGCGCTGGCCTATGCGACGGATCAGGAAAAATTTGTCGAAAAGTACTACGCGTGGCCAAGTATTTCCATGGATGCGGATCTGGAAAATGTAAACGTCGGCTATGTGCCGAAAACGTTCTGGTCACCGATTGCCCACGGTCTGGGCGCGGTGACAACGGGAGATAAGGAAATCGACGGCCTGATCGACTACAGCTATGATCCCGACAAGGCCAGTGCGATTCTTGACGCGGCTGGATGGAAAATGGGCGACGACGGCATCCGGGAAAAGGACGGCAGGCGTCTGGAAGTCCGTTTCCTCGCCAGCAAGAACAACTCCGTTTTAAAAACTCTGCTTCCGATGCTGGAAGTATCCTGGCGCAAAATCGGAGCCGAACTGCGCACAAACACGATCAGCTTCAACGCGCTGCTGACGACCGTCAGTCCGTCGAGCGAAGAGCCGATCGACGACTGGGACGCGTTTTTCATGGTGTCCACGTATTCGGGTCAGAACAACTCGGCGATGAACCTGTACGAAGGCTATACCGATACGGCCAATCACCGCATTGCGGGCGGAACAAACTACGCGCACATCTTTGATGAAGCGCTCAACGCCGATCTGAGTGCCGGCAAGTCCGCCGTCAATCAGAAAGAGTCGGTTGAAAACTACCAGAAGGCGATGATTCGCGCCTCCGAGCTCTGTCCGTATGAAGCCATTTATGGAAACTACGTCTTCAACCTGTACAGCCGCCGGCTGCAGGGCATGAAAACCGGTCCGCTCAAGACGTGGTCCCAGGCACTCGCGGATGCGACGCTGGCCAGTTCGGATTCCGTTTCTTCTTCTGCCGATTTGTCGAAGAACGAATCCGATTCGAAGAGCGATTCAGACGATTCCTCCCAGATTGCTTCCGCCGCCTCTTCGGATGCTTCCAGTAGCTAAATGGCTCCGGCTGCAAAAATCCGCACTCGAAAAATGAATTGCCTGCAGAGGGTATTGTCGATCCATGACGCCTGTTAAAATAGACATAGGTGCGGCACAAAAGACTGTTTTTCATCCTTTCGAAACAATAGATGGGCGAATGAGATCTATTGCATATACAGAAAACAGAAGCCGCAAAAGGGAATCGAATAAGGAGAAAAAGGGAATTATGAAAAAAGGGAAAAAGCGGGCGTTCTGTCTGGCTCTGAGCGGACTTCTGGGCAGTTCGCTGCAGGCCCCCGTATCGGCTCTGGCAGCGGACAGCTACACGGTATACCGTCTGTACAATCCAAACAGCGGCGAACATTTCTTTACGCAGGTATCCAGAGAGCGAAATCAGCTGATTGCGGCCGGCTGGCGCAATGAAGGCACCGCCTGGCAGTCGCCGGCGGACGGCTGGTACGTGTATCGTCTGTACAATCCGAATACCGGAGACCACCATTACTGCATGGATACGAACGAACGCGATGCGCTGGTTCGTTTTGGCTGGCGCTACGAAGATGTCGCGTTCGCGTCTACTGATCTGGCGTGGACCGCAGTCAAGGAAGCGTCCGGCAAGCCGGTGTACCGCCTGTACAATCCAAACGCGTGGACGGCGACGCACCATTTCACGCGGGATGTCAACGAAGCCAATGCACTGCTGCGCCTGGGCTGGCGCTATGAAGGCGTCGCCTGGTTTTGCGAAGGCTGATCGCCGGCTTTAGATCCGGACCGGCTGAATTCTGAGTTTAATCAAGCAATACGGCAGCTTTTCCCCCATACGGAAAGGCTGCTTTTTTCACCCCTGCCAAAAGCGAGTACGAACAGCCGGGTAAAGTAGAGATACGAAGTCAAGGAAGGACAGAGCGGCTTCGATCGCTGGAAAACCTGTACATCTTTGCGCAAATCCTCTGGAAATGGTGTGGATTTGAAAAAGAAAAAGAGTAAAAATTGGCAACTGCTATACTGGAAGGTACACCTGTTAAAAAAACGACGAAAGCAATGCTGTTCACTTAAGCTTCACAAGCTCACTTACAAATCAGGTTAGTTC
>NZ_CAPAEZ010000016.1:0-39127 GCF_948576815.1 uncultured Allobaculum sp. | reverse complement strand
AACTAACCTGATTTGTAAGTGAGCTTGTGAAGCTTAAGTGAACAGCATTGGCTTTACACAAATCCAAAATCGAATTCCTGCACGCAAAAATGCTGCAGTCCGCGTGATCCACTTAAGGGATCCGCAGGGACTGCAGCATTTTTCTCTGGAAAGCAAAAGGGGAAACAGTGCAGATCAGGCCGGTTTGCGCTGGGACTTTCGTTCGGTTTTACCGGAAAACTCCGTCATTCCTATCCAGTGTCCGCCTCGCTTTATGGAGCGGGATGGTACTGGTTGGTATCGGGATCGTGACCGGAAAAGCCGGTTTCAGGCAGACTGTCGATCGCCTGTATCGTCTGCTCGTCGAGTTCGAAATCAAAGACGTCGAGATTGGCTTTCATCCGTTCAAAATGGGCCGATTTGGGCAGCGGGAGAATGCCGTTCTGCAGTTCAAAACGCAGGCAGATCTGGGCGGTGGACTTGCCGGTTTTCTTGGCGATTTCTTCGAGTTCTTCCAGCTTTAAAACGCGCTGGCGGCCAAGGGGCGACCATGCCTGGACGACGATGTTATGTGCCTGGCAGTATTTCGTCACTTCGGGCTGGAGATAGCCAGGATGGTATTCGATCTGGTTGACCATGGGGGTCACTTCCATATCCATGAGCGGTTCGAGATGGTGAACGAGGAAATTGGATACGCCGATGGCACGGACTTTGCCCGCTTTGTACAGATCGATCATGGCCGACCAGGTTTCCCGGTTAAGGGCGATCCAGTCTTTGCCGAATTCGTGTTCGCACGCCGGCCAGTGGACGAGATACAGATCGAGATAGTCCAGACCGAGATCGTGCAGACTCTGGTTGCAGGCGGCGATGACATCGTCGTAGTGTCTGGCTTCGGGCGGGCATTTGGAGGTAATGCGAAGATCTTCGCGCGCAATGGATGTCTGGGCGAGGGCCTCTCCGATTTCCGCTTCGTTTTTGTACATCGCGGCAGTGTCGATCAGGCGATAGCCCGCATTCAGGGCTTCGAGCACGATATCCGCTGTGGAGACGCCGGCCACTTTCCAGGTGCCAAAGCCAGTGGAAGGAAGCACGACGCCGTTGGAGAGCGTAAAGGTTCTGAGATTGGAGGCTTCGTTTTTACAGTCGTTTGGATACATAGTCTTTTCTCCATATTCTGCCGCCGCATCCGGTTTCCGTTCGGTTTACTGTCCTTTGAACGCACGATGCCGAAGGGCATCTTGGGCTCCTGCCCTGCGCATAAGACGAAAGGTCAGAGAGTGCGGCCTGTTTTTCTTCAGTATACCAATCGGCTTCCGTATTGTTTTTTGAAGCGAATTTGAAAACGAAAACCGCTTTCTCCGACGAAAAAACCGACCCGCTCGTTTTGGAATATCGAGCGGGTCGGTTTTCGGCTGCCGTGTTTAGAGCAGGTCGGTGTTTATCGCAAGACTGTGTTTCGGTCGCTGCTCGCAAAACCGTGATTGAAGCGTGCAGGCAGAATGCGAAATGTAGGGTTAAGCCGCCGCGGTCTGTGCCTTCTGTGCGGCGAGAAGCCGGCGGGCGGGCCGTTTGATCAGCAGAGCGCCGATCAGAAGGACTGCGGCGGAGCCTAAAGAAATCGGGAAGATGGCCAGAATGGTCATGAACGTATGCGAGAGCGGGAAGACAAACAGAATCCAGAGAATGCGAACGACACATACGCCCAGCGTCGTCAGTACGGCAGGAAGAACCGAAATGCCAAAGCCGCGCAAATAGCCGGAAATGACTTCGTACTGAATGGAGAAAAAGTAGCTGCACATCAGAGTGACCAGACGCAGGTAGCCGTTTTCGATGACTTCCGGATTCGAGTTGAACAGGGAAAGCAGCGGCTTGCCAAAGGCGATGACGCAAAACGAACAGCACATGGTCACGATCATCCCTTCGATCAGACACGTCTTCAACACCTTTTCGCAGCGATGAATTTTGCCGGCGCCGTAGTTCTGACCGGTAAAGGTCGTGCACGCCTGACCGAACGAGTTGATGACGTTGTAGACGACCATTTCGATATTGAGCGCGGCGCTGCTCGACGCCATGACGATCGTGCCCAGCGAGTTGAAGCCGGACTGAATGACGACGTTGGCAATGGAGAAGACGGAAGACTGAATGCCCGAAGGAATGCCGATCTGCAAAATCCAGGTGACCGTTTCGCGATCAAACGGCTTGTGAAACAGCTCTTTCCACGTGATGAGATGCTGCTTCATCAGAATACCGAACAAAATGAAGGAGCTGATCAGGTTGGAAGCCACGGTGGCGATCGCTACGCCATCGACGTTCATGCCAAAGACGATGACGAAGAGCAGGTTGAGCAGAACATTGATCACGCCTGAAGCGGCCAGCGCGATCAGCGGAATCTGCGGCTGACCGATACCGCGGAAAATGGCGGCTTCAAAGTTGTAGAGCAGAATGACCGGCAGACCGCCCAGATAAATTTTCAGATACAGTTCAGCCAGCGGGAAAACTTCCGCCGGAACGCCCATGAGCGAGAGCGCCCAGGAGGCGATCAGCTCGCCGATCAGGCAGAGAAAGAGACCGCCGCCAATGGCGAGCCATAAGGAAGAACGGGCCGCCGTGCGCACCTGTTCGAATTTCCGGGATCCGACGCAGTTGGCAATGACGACATTGCTTCCCAGCGAAATGCCGATAAACAGATTGACGATCAGAGAAATGAGGGACGCGCAGGCGCCGACGGCGGCCATGCAGTGGGCACCCATTTCTCCAGTAAACTGACCGACGACCGCGACATCGGCCGCGTTGAACAGCTGCTGCAGTATGCCGGTAAAGGCCAGCGGCATCGCAAAAAGCAGAATCTTATCCCACAGTGAGCCGGACGTCAGATCCATGGCTGTTCTGTCTTTCTTTCGGTGTAAAAATCGCATCGGTTTTCTCCTCTCTTTACTTTTTTCTTCTTATGTCCTGCCTTATGCAGAGATTTGGCGAACGATCCCGTTTTGACGCTTTCGGCCCGGCTGTCCGGTCCATAGAACGGCCGCAGGGGAATGTTCGATACGATGGGAATGGTATTCCTCGAAAAGCGAGTTGGGAAAAGATTTCCCGTGAAAAACAGGGAAGAAAGGTGTAAACGCTTACGGTATAACATTCAAAAACTTATACCGTATATGAATAGGAATAGTTCTCTCTTTTCCAGACGATTTGTCTGGAGCGTTCGAATGGGTATGGAGCGTCAAAAAATCGAATCGTTTCCGGCTTTTCACCTTTCGCTGCCATGGGATCGGGGAATTGCCCTGCAACCGCCTGCGGGCAGTAAAAAAACTTTAAGAAAAAAAGAAAGCCTTTATACTGTTAATGGTCTGCACTGACTGCAGCTCAAAAAGGAGATATTACATGAGTGCGAAAGTTGTTGTCGGCACCCAGTGGGGTGACGAGGGAAAAGGAAAAATTGTGGATGTACTCGCCGATAAAGCGGACATGGTCGTTCGGTTTCAGGGCGGGGACAACGCCGGCCATACCGTTGTGGTCAATGGCAAGAAACACGTTCTTCATCTGCTGCCCAGCGGCGTTTTAAGAGAAGATGCCGCCTGCATCATTGGCCCGGGCGTCGTATGCAATCCGTTTGTGCTGCTCAAGGAAATGGAAACGCTCGAAAAGAGCGGGCTTTCCACCAGCCATATCCGGATTTCCGACCGAGCCCAGATCCTGATGCCGTATCACTGCTACCAGGATGAACTCGAAGAAGCCGCTGCCTCCAATAAAATTGGAACCACCAAGCGCGGAATCGGCCCGTGCTATCAGGATAAATACGCCCGCAAGGGCATTCGCTACCACGAATTCATCGATTTCGACACGTTCGAAAAGCGTCTTCGTGAAAATGTAGCCATGAAAAACAAGCTGTTCACCGCCGTATACGGCGGCAAGCCGATGGACGCGGATGAAATGGTGGAACAGTTCCGCCAGATTTACGACCGCATCGTGCCGATGATCGTAGAAAGCACGCATCTGGTCAACGAAGCGATCGATGAAGGAAAAGAAGTTCTGTTTGAAGGCGCACAGGCTGCCATGCTCGATATCAACTACGGAACGTATCCGTACGTTACCTCGTCCTCGCCAACTTCGGCCGGCGTTACCGTCGGTGCCGGTGTTGCGCCTAGCCGCCTCGACCAGGTGATCGGTGTCGTTAAAGCGTATTCGACCCGCGTCGGCGAAGGTCCGTTCGTTACGGAACTCGAAGACGAAACCGGCGAATGGCTGCGCAAGAACGGCTTTGAATACGGCGCCACAACCGGACGTCCCCGCCGCTGCGGCTGGCTCGACCTGGTTGTCGTTCGTCACGCCAACATGATCAACGGTCTGACCGATATCGTTCTGACCAAGCTCGATGTTCTCGACGGTCTCGATGAAATTCAGGTGTGCACCGGCTACGAAATCGACGGCAGGCTCCAGAACTACGTACCGTCCGATCAGGCGGATGTAGCCAGAGCCAAACCGGTTTACACGACGTTGCCGGGCTGGAAGGAAGACATCACAAAAATGCGTACGTGGGATGAGCTTCCCGAAAACGCGAAGAAGTACGTCGAGTTCATTGAAGAATTCACTGGCGTACCCGTTTCGATGGTTTCCGTCGGACCGGACCGTGAAAACAATATTGCCCATAACGATCGCTTAGATTAACGATCGTCCTGTCCGGTTTTTACAGGAAAATTGCCGCATCGCGCATATTTTCCCAAACCAGAAGAAATTTAAGAAATACAGAGAGCGATCGAACGCTCTGCCCAGACACGTATGGCGCAGACGGTTTTGATCGCTCTTTTTGTTTTTGGCCCGCTTCCATTCTGGATTGGACACAATTGCCGGCGATTTGCAGAAAGCGGTTTCGGGATCGTCCCTTTTGCTTACAATGGAGATAACAGCTTTACCGTTTAATCCAAAGAAAAGAGAAAAAAGACGATGAGAAAAACAAGATGGAAAAACACCATGGCTCTGCTGGTATCTGCCTCCATGGCCATGACGCCGGTCCTTTCGACCGCTTCGCCGATTCTGGCCAATACGCCAGAGAGTACGCAGGAAACGACGAGTCCTGCCGAAGTCAGCGATCTGCGCAAACTGGTCAATCCGGTTTTGCAGGAATATACGCCGGCCGCGCAAAGCGGAACGTGGAAACTGAGCAGTGACACCATGCTGGCGATCAGCGCCAGACAGGATCTGATTGATAACACCCAGCTTTCTGATATGGTGCGGCTGATCAGTTCGGAAATGAAAGACAAGGGATTAAGCAGCGATTTCGTACCGGTTCGCTATTTGCCGGCCGATGCCGCCGATCCAAACGGAATTCTGATCGATCTGGCTGATTCGGTGACTGAAGACTCAAGCAGTCCGGAAGCGTACCGCATCGAAATCAGCGCAGCCGGCATTCATCTCACCGGGGCAAGTGAGAAAGCCGTACTGCATGGCCTGCACACGATTGAAGCGCTTTTGCTGCAGGGCGGCGTTCCGTATGGAACGATCGTGGACTATCCGACGATGAACGAACGGCGCATTCATGTCGACTGCGCCCGCAAATACATTTCCAAGGACTGGTTCATTCGACTGATCCACGAAATGTCCTGGAACAAAATGAACGCGCTCCAGATGCATTTCTCCGAAAACCTCGGATTCCGCATCGAGTGCGAAACCGATCCGTCGATCGTGTCGGATCAGTATCTGACCAAAGCCGAAGTCCGTGAAATTCTTGCGGAAGCGAAAAAGTACGGCATTAATGTCATTCCGTCCTTCGACTCCCCGGGTCACGTGGACCAGATTCTGAAATCCCATCCGGAATATGGTCAGGTTTCCAGCAGCGGTTCGCATTACGCCTCCGGTCTGGACATCACCAACCCGGAAGCCATCGCCTACATCCGCTCGCTGTATGCCGAATACTGCGAACTGTTTGAAGGCTGCACCGATTTCCACATCGGCGGCGACGAATACATGGAATTTGACCGCGCGCCGTTTACGACGCAGTACCAGTCGGTACTCAACGCCTACGCCGTGGAAAAATACGGGGCAGGCTACACATGGAAAGACACGGTTTCCGGCTACATTAACGAGCTGGCGGAATTCGTTCATGAAAAAGGCTTTACGCCGCGCATCTGGAACGACGGCATTTACTATGGTCATTCCAGCGTATCCGGCCGTCAGAAAATCGAAATGCACGACTACATCGGCATCGACTTCTGGTCGCAGATGGGCTGGAACCCGTCGATCGCCAAACTGTCGGCCTTCATCGAAATGGGTCACAAGAAAATTTACAACATCAACTCCAGCTACTTTTATTACGTACTGCGCGGTTCCAAACCGACAGACGGACGTGAGCAGCATTCCTTTGACAACCTCAACCCGGATCAGCTGATTTACAACGAATGGACGCCGGGCAAATTCTCCGCCAATACGATCGCAGACGATTCCGAAGTGATTGCCGGTGCCGCCATCGGCATCTGGTGCGACGTGCCGGATCTGGTCGAGGAAGACGTCATTATGGACGATATCCTCTCGCCAATGCGCGCTCTCGCTTCCAAGTCGTGGAATACGCAGTCCAATACGATTTTGCCGTTTGCCGAACACCAGACGCTCGAAGAAACGCTCGGTCACGGCGGCGCCTGGACGAAAGGTACGAAACTGCCGGAAGCCCCAGCCGTTCTGCCGGCGGAAAATCTGGGCTCCGTACTGATTCACTATCAGGATGAAAACGGACAGAAAATCGCCGAAGACCGTACGCTTTACGATACGATCGGCACTTCGTATTCGATTGAACCGGCGGATGTGTACGGCTATCGCTGCACGCAGGAAGCCGTAACGGGAGCGTATGCCGAAGACCGCAAAGAAATTACCTTTGTTTACAGTCTGTACACCGACTGGTCCGAACTGGATGCACTGCTGGCTCATCCCTATACACAGAGTGACGTTCTGCCCGACGGATGGAGCGCCTATAAAGACGCGCTCGATGCAGCCAGTGCGCTTAAAGCCGCCGGTCCGGCGCACCAGAGTGAAGTCGATGCGGCCTATACAGCTTTGAAGACCGCCCAGGACGAACTCGTTTCGATGAACCGCTACGTTCTCTGGATCGAAGATCAGCATCCCGTCGAGGAAAGCAGCGTTACCCAGGGCTGGTCTGCCTACAGTGCGGCCCTCGAACAGGCCCGTACGATTCTGAACAAAGCGGACGCAACGACCAAGGAAATCGAAGACGCAGCTGCCAGTCTGCAGGAGGCCAAAAAGGATCTGCTTTTTGCCCAGGATCCGACCATCACGACCACCGCGACGAAACCGCCTTATCAGACGTACGCGTATTCGCGCATGTTCGATAACAACCTCTCGACCTACGCCTGGTTTGACGGCGAACAGGTTGCGGGAGATGACATCACCTTTACTTTTGAATACCCGGTAGAACTTTCCGGAATCCGCGTCCAGTTCCCGACGGGCGACACGGAACTCGACTACATCCGCAGCGCGGACGTCGAAGTGTCCGCCGACGGCACCACCTGGACGAAAGTGGGCGAACTCGACGGCACCGCGCGTGACGTGACGGTATCCTTTGCGGCGCAGTCCGCCAAAGCCATTCGTCTGAAAATGACGCAGTCTGTGAAGTACTGGACGAAAATCTGCGAAGTCGACTTCACCATCGCGGCACCCGAATCCGATACCGCGCTGATCGAAAAACTTGCTCAGGGCAGCGTGTTTGATCCTTCGCTTTATACGTACGAATCGTTCTGTCCGTTAATCGAAGCCCTGAATGCCGGTCAGCAGGCGCTGACGTCCCGTCAGTCTTCCGTGCAGGAGGAAATCGACGCCATTCAGGACGCGATTGACAATCTCGTCCCCAAAGGCAGCGTAGTGCTGAATCGCACGCTGCTCAAAACCGCACTCGATAAAGCCGAACGTCTTCAGAGCGACGCCAGCTTCCCGACCGCACAGACCAATGAACTGAAAACACGTGTTCTCGCGGCTAGAGGCGTCTATGAAAGTGCCGAGACGCAAGATGCAGTCGATGATGCGGCCAAAGCGCTCAATGCGTACATTCTGACGCTGCGCAAAACACCCGATGCGAACGGGCTCGAAGGGCTGAAACCCGCCAGGTAAGCATTCGGTCGTTCAGATACAAAGTCTGAAACGAAAGCGCAAACCAGAACAATATCCAGCAGCAGAAAAAGGACTGTCCGATCCAAATCTCAGTAAGGAGATCTGGAAAGGGGCAGTCCTTTCTTCGTCTGTATGTTTGTCCAGAAATATCGTTTGTCTATCAATATTCGATATGCGGTTACTTGTTCGAGCCGCCAAACTGGAAGACGTACATGAGAATGCTTCCCGCAATCGCCGCGTTGAGCGATTCAAAGGTTTTCATCTCGATGTGTACGCATTTCGTGCAGGCGTGTAAAATGTCCGGACGAATGCCCTGGCCTTCGTTGCCGATAATCAGCGCGTACTGGTCAGGAATGGCGAGTTCATGCAGTTCGACGGAATCCTGATGCAGAGCGGCGCCAAATACAGAAATATGCCGGCTTTTCAGATCTTCAATCGCTTCGGCCAGATTGCAGGTTACGACGGGCAGATGGAAAATCGCGCCCTGACTGGACTGGAGCGTTTTTGGACCGAACGGATCGGTGCAGTCGGCCGAGCAGAGAATCTTTTCGATGCCAAAGGAAAGGGCGGAACGAATGAGCGTACCCATATTGCCCGGATCCTGAATCTGATCAAGAAGAAGGACGCGTGTCGCCTGGCTGGACGTCGCATACGCCGGCTTTTTGCATAAGCCGATGTAGCGCGCATCGCTTTTCTGCGCGGACATTTTGTTTAAAACCGGCTGACTGCAGAAAATGGTTTCGATGCCGGGCAGCGTTTCGAGATTTTCGAGCTGATAGACTTTCAAAAGCAGGCCGGCCTGCGCCGCTTCCTGGATCATATGAAAGCCTTCGACTAAAAACTGGCCGCTCGCGTCGCGATCCTTTTTATTTTTGAGACGGACCATCGCCTTGACGGATGCATTTTGTAACGATTCAATTTTCATGTTCATTTCCTCAGAAGGACCGGCGGCTTCTGTCGAAGATTTCGAGAATTCCGAGAATAAGGAATTCTCGAAAAAAGTACCACCCGGATCCAGATCGATTTCCCAGAAAGGGAGCGTTCAGATTCAGCCTATCAGAAACCGGCGATCAAGCAAAAAGAGGGCCTTGAAAACTGATATGGACTGAGCGATCGCTGCGAAATTTGCGGATCGAAAACCGTCCGCACGCCTGCCGGGATGAAAAGACAGAATGGCCGAAAAGAAAGCGGAAAAAGAACGTTCCCGTCTCTTTTGTCTTTCCCGCCTGTACCTTTCCCGTTTTGTCCGCGCTTTGAAAAATACGAAGATTTACGGAAAATGCTTCAAAAGACAGAGACCGTTTTTCAACGCAAAGTTGCACGCGTTGACATCTCTGCTACAATTGTGTTCAGGCAAAGAGGGAAACGTGGCAGATCCGGCACGGCATGCAGAGAGCTTCTCACTCCGGTGAAAGAGAAGCAGTCCGAGCCCCTGTGAATTCATTCCTGAGCTGGAGCGTAATGTCTCCCCGTTTCATACGGATATCATGATTTGAGTGTGTCTGTATACGGACGAAGCGAAATGGTACCGCGGCGAAAGCCGTTTTCGCGTTCGTCCGTTTTTTTATTTTCTGGAAACGGACGGATCCTTTCCGGGTTTCCGTTCCATCTTTGCGAACATGCATTTCGCTGCAAGCTATCCTGCCGGTTTTCGCGCCGGCTTGAGAAAGGAGAAATCATGCAGAATTTTGATGAATTGAAAAACCAGATTGCACAGGATTTCGCCAGTGCGCAGGATCTTGAAGCGCTCAGCGCGCTGCGTATTGAATACCTGGGCAAAAAAGGTCAGATTGCTTCCTTAATGAAGCAGATGAAAAGCGTACCGAAAGAGGAAAAGCCGGCATTTGGTCAGGCGGTCAACGACCTGAAAACCGAAGCCAGCGCGCTTTTTGAAGAAAAGAAACAGGCTCTGGAGCAGAAGGCGCTTGAAGCGCGTCTTGCTTCGGAAAAAATCGACCTGACGCTGCCGGGACGCAAACCGGCGTACGCCAACCTCAACCCGCTTCACCTCGTTCTTCAGGAACTCGAAGACCTCTTTATCGGTCTTGGCTATCAGGTTATTGAAGGCGACGAACTCGTAGAAGACCTGTACTGCTTCGAGCGTGCCAACATTCCTAAGGATCACCCGGCGCGTGCCATGCAGGATTCCCTGTACATCGATCCGGAACATCTGCTGCGTACCCATACGACCGCGATCCAGATGAAAGTTCTCGAAGAGCAGGCGCCAAACCCGATTAAAGTCGTCTGCCCGGGCAAGGTGTACCGCCGCGATGACGACGATGCGACCCATTCCCACCAGTTCATGCAGATTGAAGGTCTGGTCATCGGCGAGCACGTACCGCTGTCCGATCTGAAGGGCACGCTGGAATTCGTTGCCCGCAAGATGTTCGGTCAGAACCGGGAAATCCGCTTCCGCCCGTCCTACTTCCCGTTTACCGAACCGAGCGTAGAAGTCGACGTATCCTGCCACATGTGCGGCGGCAAGGGCTGCCCGACGTGCAAGGGTACCGGCTGGATTGAAATTCTCGGTGCCGGCGAAGTTCACCCGAAAGTACTCAAAATGGCCGGCTACGACAGCACAAAAATGAACGGATTCGCGTTTGGCATCGGCATTGAGCGTATTGCCATGCTTAAATACGGCATCGACGATATCCGTCATTTCTATACCAACGATCAGCGGTTCAATAAGAACTTCGATCGTTTTGACTAAGGAGGGACGACTATGAAACTCTCAAGAAAATGGCTTGAACAGTATATGGATCTTGGCGATCTGACGATGGAGCAGATTGCCGACACGATTACAGCGGCCGGCTTTGAAGTCGAAGACATTATCGAACTCTCCAATGCCACGGGTCTTGTGATTGGTGAAGTGCTCACCTGCAAGGATCATCCGGATTCCGATCATCTGCACGTGACGACCGTCAATACGGGCGATGAAGTCCGTCCGATCGTCTGCGGCGCGCCAAACGTCGCAGCGGGACAGAAAGTCATCGTCGCGCTCCCAGGCGCGAAACTGCCCGGCGGCGAAATCAAGTCCGGCACGATTCGCGGCGAAGTTTCCGACGGCATGATCTGCTCGCTCGCGGAACTTGGCGTCGACAAGCACCTGCTCAGTCAGGAACAGCTCGAAGGCATTGAAGTGCTTCCGGCGGATGCGCCCGTAGGCAATACGGATCCGCTTTCGTATCTGGGTCTGGACGATACAATTCTCGATATTTCCCTGACGCCAAACCGCGCGGACTGCCAGGCAATCTGGAGCATGGCCAGCGAAACCGGCGCCATCCTCAATAAAAAAGCTGCCCTTCCAGACTGCGAAGGCGCGGCCGATGCCGGAAACGATCATCCGACAAAACTCGTAATCCGTTCCGAAACCGAAAAGTGCCCGCACTTTTACGGCAAGATCATCGGCTCGGTAACGATTAAGGAATCGCCGCGCTGGATGCGCGATCTGCTTCGTGCAGCCGGCATGCATTCGATCAACAACGTGGTCGATATTTCCAACATCGTCATGCTCGAAACCGGTCAGCCGATGCACTTCTACGACCTGGCGGCCATTTCTGCGCAGGAAATTACCGTCAAGCAGGGCCTGAACTGCGACTACACCGCGCTCGATGGCGAAACGTACAAGCTGGAAGAAGACGATCTGGTCATCACCAGCCAGGACAAGCCGATTGGCATCGCCGGCGTGATGGGCGGCGACGACTCCAAAATTGAAGACAATACGACCGGCCTGATCATCGAATGCGCTTCGTTTGACCGTGTCTGCATCCGCAACACTGCCAGACGTCTCTCGCTAAGCACCGAAGCGTCTCTGCGCTATCAGAAAGGTATCGAACCGCTAGCAGCCAAAAAGGCCCTCGATCGTGCGGTGGAACTGCTGATCGAATACGCCGATGCGAAAGACATTGAAGCGACCGTGGAATACGGATCC
Source organism: uncultured Allobaculum sp. (assembly GCF_948576815.1). NCBI lineage: Bacteria > Bacillati > Bacillota > Erysipelotrichia > Erysipelotrichales > Erysipelotrichaceae > Allobaculum > uncultured Allobaculum sp. The sequence goes on along the minus strand of NZ_CAPAEZ010000016.1, from coordinate 27,108 downwards.
GCCGATTTTGAAGAAAAAACGATTGCCTGCACCCTTGAACAGATCAACAACCGTCTGGGCACCGACTTCTCGAAAGAAGAAGTGCTCGATGTTTTCGAACGTCTGAACCTGGAACCCAGCGTTGAAGATACGACGTTCACCGTTCGCGTTCCGAGCACCCGTCTCGATCTCGAAGGGCTCGCGGATCTGAGTGAAGAAGTCATCCGCATGCTTGGCTACGACCGTCTGCCGTCCACGCTGCCGATGATGGCCATGACCGAAGGCAAGCTCAACCCGAAACAGCGTCAGCGCCGCTTCGTCAATAAAGTGCTCCTTGAAAACGGCGTACAGGATGCGATTACGTACACCCTGATTTCTACCGCCAAAAAGGACAACGCGATTCTTTCCGCCGGCGAAGCCATTGAACTCGCGCAGCCGATGTCGGAAGAACGCCGCTACATCCGTACGTCCATCCTGCCGTCTCTGCTCGATGCGGCCGCATGGAACAAGGCGCATGGAAACACGGACATCAATCTGTACGAAATTTCCGAACTGACGTCTTCCAAAGGCGTAGAAGAACATCTGGCCATTGTACTTGGCGGACCGCTGACGATGACCCGCTGGCTCAAGGACGTTGTTCCGGCCGACTTCTATACCCTCAAGGGTCTGATTGAAGAAATCCTGGTTCGTCTGGGCATTTCCGAAAACCGCATTTTCTTCAAGGAAAACAAAAAGGATACCGTTCATTTCCATCCCGGACGTTCGGCCGAAATTTACATCGGCAAGGATCTCATCGGTCTGATGGGTGAAATCCATCCAACGTACGGGGCAGAAACCGGCGTGAAAAAAGCGATCATCGCCGAGATCAATCTCGATAAGATTCTGAACACCAAGAAGAGCAAAGTGAAATTCGTACCGGCATCCCGCTATCCGTCCGTTACCCGCGACCTGGCGTTCGTCGTCAAACGCGATCTGCCTGCCAGCAAGATCGTCGACGTCATCCGCCGCTGCGGCAAGCTCGGCAAGGAGTCGATTGTTCGCGATGTCGATGTCTTTGACGTGTACGAAGGCGAACATGTAGGCGCCGATGAAAAGTCGATCGCGCTGACTATGACCTTCCAGTCCGAACACCAGACGCTCACCGATGAGCAGATCACGGAAGTGTTCAACACGATCATCGAAGCCATCCAGACCCAGTGCAAAGCCGTTCTGCGCTCCGCGTAAAAACGGTTTAATCTGGAGTTTGGCGGAATCCAATTCCGCCGAAAAAGATAATTTCTGCAGCAATACACAGACAGCCTGCCCGGCTGCCTCAGAAAAACTTCTGAAGCAGTCCGGACAGGCTGTTTTTTATGTGAAAGGAAGGGGAGAACCGACGCGAAAAAACAAAGGCGCGAATCGTATCCGTCCGAAAAGATCGACCGATCAAATGACCAAAATCCAGACGACAAAAAATGCGGGGCTGAAGATAAAGAAAAGCGACAGACCAGAGAAAGACGGTTTTAAAAGGAAGGAATGACGTCTTTTACGAAGTCCAGCGTTTCCTGCAAAACCTGACTGAACAGAGTCTGAATCTGCTTCAGATCGTCCATAGACCAGTCGGCGAAATGGGATTCGTCGAGCGCGTCCAGATCGAGAACGGCACGGAAGGCGTGATCGACAAATAAGGGAAGCACAAGTTCCGAGCGCGTATCGCCATCGCAGGCAATGTGGCCGGAAAATTCGTGGACGTTATTGACCACGGTGATTTTTCGGGTATCGACGCAATGACCGATGACGCCATGGTGTGGAGCAATCCGCTCGCAGGCCGGCTTGCCCTGAAAGGAACCCAGATCCGCCGTACCGTCATGCATGATCCAGTACAGGCCGGACCAGTTGATGTTTTCATCGCTCCAGTAAATGGCGGCGATCATGTTGTTCAGGCGGCTTAACGGAGCCGTGTCGCCTTCGAAAACGGTTTGAAGCTGCTGCAGAAGAAGTTTCATAATGACCTCTCGATCCCGAAAAGAATCAGGATAAATTGGGATAAGTATACACAAAGAAAGCTAAATCCATAGAAAGAAGATTGAATTCCGCATGCAAGAAGCATTCGAATGGCCGGTTTCGGGAAGAATCTTCTATCTTCTTTCCCTGACCTGTAAACGAAGCGGGACTGCCGGATTTCTAAACGTATTCCATACAGACCTTGCTGAATACAGAACGCCGGACTGGACCGTTTATAAAGCCGGTGTTCGTTGCTTTTTGCCTTTCTTGCGCGCAAACTGAGAAATCGACATCAGAAATATGCAAAATACGGGAGTCAAAACCGGTAGAAAATCGAAATTTCTGATTCACTAGGAGTATGAAAGACAGAACAAATACAAAGCCGTCGATTGCCGGCGCAGACAAAAAAAACGGAAAGAATATCGACCTGAGTAAAGATTCGATATCCGGAAAGGATAACGTTTGCGCAGCCGATCGTTCCTTTGGCTTAAAAACATCCCGGTCCCGTCCCTGGGAAAAGAGTCTGATCGAATGGTTCTGGTTCCTTTTTATTCTGCTTGGAATTTGGACGGCAGCTGCTCTTGTCATGGACAATGCGCTCGTCTGTCCGACCCCCTGGGCGTGTCTGGAACAGATGGTGCTGCAGGTGCAGAAGCCCACTTTTTTACTGAGCGCTTTGTCGACGATCGGCCGGGCGATGGAATCGCTCGTTCTGTCCTTTGCGTTAGGTCTTGCGGCTTCGTTTCTGGGCGCGTTCTGGAAACCGGCCGGCAGTTTTCTCGGAAAGCTGGTTTCGCTCTTTCAGACGGTGCCTAACGTGTGCTACATCATCCTGCTTCTGTTCTGGACCAGCCGGGAGCAGACGGTTATTCTGACCGGCTTTTTCCTGCTCTTTCCGCTGGTGTATCGCGAGTTTTATGAACAGCTCGAATCGCTCAAGAAGCGCTACGCCGAAGTATGGAAAATTTATCCGCAGCCGGCGTGGGTACGGATGTTTGTGATCTGTCTGCCGATGATGAAGCCGGCTTTTCTGAGCGCCCTCAAAAGTGCCTCGTCGCTCGCCTTCAAAGTGTGCGTGACGAGTGAAATTCTGACGGGCCTGCAGCCGGGCATTGGCAAGAGTCTGCAGATGGCGCGCCTCGATCTCAATCCGGCCGGCGTAGTCGGCTGGAGCATCTGGCTGATTCTGATCGTCTTCTGCTTTGAAAAGCTGTGGAACTGGATCGCGGACCGTCTGTTTGGCGACGGATCCGTCCGCTAGAAAACGTAAGAGAAAAAGAAAACAGGCACGTTTTTTGAACCGCCGGCAGCCCGTGGAAAATAAACGTTTGTGCAATACGAACGCTAAATAACGAATACTGAAAGAAAAGATTGAAAGATTGACAGAGAAAACCGCACGCAGAAAAAGGGAAAAAGTCAGCCGTTCGGCTTTGCGTTTCCGCCCCTGAAAGAGACATCTGAGGACAGCATGGATACTGGCCGGAGAGCGTGCGTGAAGAAAAGAAAAAAAAGGAGAGTTTATGACCCGACCCTGTGTGTCTATTCTTGTCCCCGTATACAACGCCGAAAAATACCTGAAGCGATGCCTGGACAGTCTGCTTGAACAGACGATGCCGGATCTGGAAGTCGTTCTGATCAACGATGGCAGTACGGATTCCTCGAAAGAAATCTGTGAAGACTATGCGGAAAAAGACGCGCGCGTTCACGTGTATTCCTTTGAAAACGCCGGCGTCTCCAAAACGAGAAACCGTGCCTTAAAACGCGCAAACGGCGAGTACGTCATGTTTGTGGACAGCGATGATTTTGTCGACAAAAAGATGCTCGAGACGATGGTCAAAGAGGCGAAAAAGCGCAATCTGGACGTGCTGCAGTGCGGGTTTGTCATGGACTTTGGTCCCGTGCCGTTTTATCGCAACCCGTCGGGGCGCAAGGATTTTACGACGCTTGAAGCGGTGCATCATCTCGTGCGGGAGAAGTATCTGAACAACTACCCGTGGGGCAAGCTGTATAAGCGCGAGTGCTTCGATCACGTGCACTTTCCCGAACACCTGCCGGGGTTTGAAGATACGTGCACGATTTTCAAGGCGATTGTCGCCGCAAAAAAGATCGGTACGATTCCCAACCGCTTTTACCATTACTGGACGCACAGCGGATCGCTCACCAACTGTATGGATCTGAGCACCGTCTATCTCATGCGCTACGCCTACAAGTACCAGGAAAAGACGCTGCGCGAATACTTCCCGAACGAAGTGTTCAACTTTGATCCGCTTTACTACAACACGGACATGGTGATCATTTATACCCTGATTCTCTTTTGTCATCGACAGGACGATCCGAAATTCATCCGCTATCTGTTTCAGTGGAAAAACGTGCCGTTTTTCCCGCTCTACTTTCTGGCCTACTACGCCTGGCTTGGTATCGCCTGGATCAAGCTGGGAAGCAAAATCTTTGAAGCCCCGACATCAGAAAAACAGGCGTACTATCAGGATCCGTTTGCGGACTATGACTTTTCTGCGCCGCTTCAAAGCGAAGAAAGCCTCCGGGCAGAAGAAGAGGAAACCGTTTCCGGCAGAGAGGCGCTCGATTCACCTTTATCGTGACGTAAGTATGCGGATCTTGCTACAATAGGGGTTGCGTTCGGAAATCAGAAAAGAGAACCGCGCCATTTTGCATGGTGTAAAATGCGGTCTGGCGCATGGAAAAGGCTCTGTGCAGCTTCTGATTTCGCCTTTATGGAAGGAAAAACTGGATATTCCAGATCGTCTGTTGAAGTGAACGCAGCGGATCGCATGAAAACCGATCCGTTCGATCCTGTATCTCAGACCTGGATCGATCAGAATGAAGAAAAGATAGGAGAAACCTGCATTTATGGCATTTGAATCTCTTTCCGATAAGCTCAGTAAAACCCTGAAGAAAATTACAGGCAAAGGAAAACTGACGGAATCCAACATGAATGACATGCTCAAGGAAGTGCGCATGTCTCTGCTTGAAGCCGACGTAAACTACCAGGTCGTCAAGGACTTCATCGCCAGCATCAAGGAAAAGGCGATGGGTACCGAAGTCATGGAATCGCTCAATCCAGGACAGATGGTTGTCAAGATTGTCCGCGAGGAACTCGTCAACCTGTTAGGTCCGGAAGACGCGAAGCTGATCCTGAATGAAAACGGCATCACCAGCGTGATGATGGTCGGCCTTCAGGGTACCGGTAAAACGACCGCGTCCGCCAAGATCGCCCGTTTTGCGAAAGAAAAACTCAAGAAAAAAGTCCTGCTCGCTGCCTGCGACGTCGTTCGTCCGGCTGCGATTGAACAGCTGAAAACCCTCGGCGCGTCCATTGGCGTCGAAGTCTTCTTGCTCGGCGCCGAAACTCCGGCAGTAGAAACCGCCAGAGCAGCCAAAGCCTATGCCAGCCAGAACGGCTTTGACATGATCATCTTCGATACCGCCGGCCGTCTGCACATCGATGAAGCGCTGATGGAAGAACTCAGCGAGATGAAGCAGGAAATCGAACCGCAGGATATCCTGCTGACGGTCGATGCGATGACCGGTCAGGATATCGTCACGGTCGCTAAGGAATTCAACGAAAAACTCGAAATCACCGGCCTTGTTGTAACGAAGATGGACGGCGACGCACGAGGCGGCGGTCTTCTTTCCGTTCGCTCCATCACGTCCGTACCGGTTCTCTTTGTATCGAGCGGTGAAAAAGTCGACGATCTTGAAGAGTTCCATCCGGATCGTATGGCAGACCGTATCCTCGGCATGGGCGACATGATCTCCCTGATCGAACAGGCACAGGATAAGCTCGATGAAAAAGTGGCGAAGGAATCCGCTGAGCGCATGATGGCCGGTGTCTTCACTTTCAACGACATGCTTGCCCAGTACGATCAGATTTCCCGCCTTGGATCGCTTTCCGGCGTTCTTGGCAAAATCCCAGGCATGGGCAAGATGGGCGCGAAGCTCGATGACGACAAGATCAACAACCAGATCCTGCACTTCAAGGCCATGATCCAGTCCATGACCCCGTGGGAAAGAGAACATCCCGACTGCATTAAGAGCAGCCGCAAGATTCGTATCGCCCGCGGTTCCGGCATGAAAGTTGCCGACGTCAACAAGCTGATCGAACAGCAGAAGCAGATGTCGAGCCTTTCCAAGATGATGTCTTCCGGCATGGGCGGCCTCAACCCGTTTGCGGCGATGCGCCGCGGCGGCGGAATGCCCGGTGCTTCCAAACACGCGGGAAGCAAAAAAGTGAAGAAATCCAAGAAGAAAAAGAAAAAATAAAAATAAGCAAATACGAAAAAAAAAGCTCCCGTCGAAGAGATGCGCGAAAAAAACAGACGTACAGTTCGAAAAGGGAGCTTTTTGCATGGAGGGCTGTTCCTGCTTTTTCAAACAGATCCATGCGAGAATGGCCAATACCATCCCAAAACAGACACTTTGCCTGCGCGCATTCTGAAATACCGGTTTCTTTTCCTTCTGTATTTTGCGGCGTAAGGAAAGCCGATACAATTTCTCCATATTCTCCATATAAGGGAGAAGCAAAAACGGAAAACCAGGAGAAGAAACTGCTTCATGGCGACTATACGCTGGAGCAGAAAATCGAAATCGCAAAGTGGTGCATTGAACATGACCGGGATTATCACGCAGCCGCCAGAAAGTCTGGCTGTACGTTTTCCATGGTTTACCGCCTGAGGTTTACCGCCTGACGCGCATCGCGCACCCAGGGCTATGAAGTACTGGACAGATCATGAAAAAAGAGCAGGCAGATCCGGACTGGATTTTGTAAAAGCCGTACAGGATTCTGTTTCCAATAAGACCTGGCAAATACGAAAAAACGAAGCATAAAAGCATAAAAGAAGACGAGGAGAAGACGATGAAGAAAACCCGAATCATTCGCTGGCTGCGCAAGACGTTCATGTACATGCTGCCAAGACGAAACGTACCGTCCATTCAGAATCTGGCCAGACGCTTTGAAGAAGAACTGGCGGATCGGACCTTCATTTATTCATTTAATGAAGTGGACGCGAATGGAAAGCGCAATGGGAAGTCCTTTTCGGCGCCGGTTGAATTTGAACGGTCCGGCTTCTGCCATCTCTTTTCCATCGGCTCGATCGTCAAAAATCAGCTGAGCGATCTGAGCGAATTTTCCGGCATCCGCGGCTGGAACAACATCCAGAACGGAAAGATCACGTTCGCAAAACTGGCTAAAAGCTGTCCGGAAGAGTTTCAGTACTATAAGCACGAATACGAAATGATCGAACAGATGATCGAAACGGCCAAAAATCCGCAGGCGGTCCTTTTCGATCCGTCCAAGGCGGGCAGCACAAAGCTGCAGGCCAAAGTGATTCTGTATCGCATTTACGGGGACGAAACGGTCCATATCGGTCTCGATGAAGGAAAGGACGGCTGGTTTGTGCGCAGCTATTTCATTCGAAGCAACGACCGGGACCGGGCGTATCCGACCAAATACATCGCAAAAATGACGCCTCTCGATGTGAAAGTACGTGTCAAGCATTAATGCTTGACGGCTCATTCTGATGTGGTATTCTAATCAGGCAAAAACACGAAAGGAAACATTAATCATGGTAAAACTGCGTTTAAGAAGAATGGGTAAGAAAGGACAGCCTTTCTACCGTATTGTTGCTGCGGATTCCAGAAGCCCGCGTGACGGCCGTTTCATCGAAGAAATCGGCACATATAACCCAATTAAGAAAGATGCTCCGGTTGTGCTCAACCACGAAGCTGCTCTCAAATGGCTCCAGGCTGGCGCTCAGCCTTCCGATACGGTTCGCAGCATTCTTTCCCGCGAAGGCGTAATGAAAGCCTTCCACGAATCCAAACTCGGAAAGTAAGACAATGATTGATCTGGAAAAAACCCTGTATGATCTGTGTGAACCACTGACAGATCACCCGCAGGCTCTGTCGGTCAAAACCATGGCTTCGGCCAGCGACAAGGAAATCCTGTTGTATGTATATGCCGACGACAAGGATATTGCCAGACTGATCGGCCGCAAAGGCGTTATCGCCGGCGCTCTGCGCTCCATGATGTCCGCAGCGGCACGCTCGATCCACAAGCGCATTCTTGTGAAGTTCGAAGCCTATTAATAAAGACCAGAAAGCTGCAGGAAACCCTGCAGCTTTTTTCAAAGGAGAAACACGATGATTCGAATCGCAAAGATTATCAATACCCGCGGCCTGAAAGGGGAATGCAAGGTCATGCTCTTCACCGATCAGGAAGACGTGCGGTTTGCGAAAGGCAACACCCTCTACCTGGCCGATCATACGAAGCTGACCGTCGATAATTATTCGGTCTACAAAGGCTTTGGCTATGTTCGCTTCAAGGAAATCACGACCATTGAACAGGCGGAAAAGCTGAAAAACCAGACGCTGTATCTGCCCGAAGAAGAACTCGGCGAACTCGAAGAAGGCGAATACTACTACCACCAGCTTAACGGCTGCGATGTGTATACAACGGAAGGCGAACTGACCGGAAAGGTTACCGACATTCTTGAAACCGGCGCCAATCTGGTGCTTCGCGTTACCGATCCCAAAGACAGGAAGAAAAGCTACCTGCTTCCATTTGTCGAAGCCTTCGTGCGCACGGTGGATCCCGAAGAAAAGAAAATTGTGATTGAAGATATGGAAGGGCTCCGATGAAAATTTCGATTCTTACTCTGTTTCCAGAATATTTTGAAGGGATGATGAAGACGTCCATCCTTTCGCGTGCCATCGACAAAGGTCTGATTGAAGTCGAACTCGTCAACTTCCGCGACTTTACCCAGTCCAAACACGGTCACGTGGACGATACGCCCTATGGCGGAGGCGCGGGGATGGTGCTCATGTGCCAGCCGGTCCTCGATGCCCTCGAATCGGTACGCACACCGAACAGCGTCGTCGCACTTTTAAGTCCGCAGGGAAGCCGCTTTTCGCACGAAAAAGCGCTCGAGCTTTCCAAACTGGAGCATCTGATTCTTATTTGCGGCCATTACGAAGGCTTTGATGAGCGCATCCGTGCGCACGCCGATATTCAGCTTTCCCTCGGCGATTTTGTACTGACAGGCGGCGAACCGGCTGCGGCAGCAATGTGCGATGCCATTTTCCGTCTGGTGGACGGAGTGATCAAAAAGGATTCGAGCAGCGACGATTCCTTTTATAACGGTCTTCTCGAATACCCCCAGTACACCAAACCGGCTGTTTACGACGGACAGGAAGTTCCGGAAGTTCTCCTTTCCGGTCATCATGCCAACATCCAGAAATGGCGCCGGCAGCAGGCGCTCAAAAATACGCTGCTCCATCGGCCGGATCTGCTCGAAAAGGCGGATCTGTCCCGTCAGGACTGGATTTATCTCGAAGATCTCAAGGAAGAACTGCGCACCGCGGCTTCTGAAAATGAAACAGAAGCCGACGCAAAGGCAGCGGATGCAGCCGACGGGATCGATACCGTTGCAGAAGCAAACAGCAATGACTGATCCGGGATCGCTCCTGCCGATCGGTTTACAGAATTCAGGGATTTATACGTTTTAAAAAGAAGGCCTTCGCTCGATCGGAAAGCGAAGGCTTTTGTGCGTGCGCCCGTTGGAAAACCTGACCCGCTTCGGTGTCTGAAGATGCGGGCGCTTTCATCTTCTTAAGATGAAAGCTATAAAAATGAGGATAGTCTGCGCCCTTAACAAACGCTTTGGAAAGAGAGGGCCGTCATCGTATGCTCTCTTTGCGCTTAGTGTAAAAATCGTTAAGATAAGCGTATGAGTTCAAATCCGACCAGCATGAATAAGAAAAATCCAAAGAAGAGCGGATCGCGTTCCGCTTCTTCTTCCTCTATATCCAAACCGAAACCCAAGGCGGCCTCTGCCTCTTCCAGATCGGCAAATACAGCCCGATCCGCAAAGACAGCCCGGACGAACGCTTCAAAAACCAGATCCGCTGCGCCCAAAAAGCCGCAGCCCGCTGGAAAGAAGTCCCGGAAAAAGGCACCGAAACGCCGTCTTCGCCGCGATCGAGTGGCCATCCTGGGTCTGTGTACAGTCCTCCTGATTGGCGGCGGCATTTACGGTCTGGCCCGTTTTAACGTGTTTTCCCGTCTGCAGGACGCCATTTCCACAAATCGGACTGCAAGCCCGAATGCAGCCCGTCATGACGATATCGTTGCCGGCATCAAGACGATGAACGCGCTCGATACCGTCGACAACGTCTCCATTCTTTCCGATGACGAACTGCGCGACTGCTTCTTTTCTTCAGAAATCGATGACAGGATCAGCGAACGCTTAAAGAAGATGGGCTATACCGATCAGATCCCGCTCGAAGATCTGCGCTATGTGCGGGTGCTTTTTTATGATTTTGAAGGCAAAGCCAAAGTCGGCGAAATTGTCGTCAATAAGGAGATTGCCGAAAAGACCGAAAACGTCTTCTACGATCTGTATACCCACCGCTATCCGATTCAGAAAATGATCCTGCCGGACGCCTACGGCACCCGCATTTCCGAATCCTTCTCCGATAACAACACCGTCGGCCTCTGTTTTGGTCTTGGCGAAGACAGCCGCGGCGACGTGCACGAGATGGGCTATGCGATCGACCTGAACCCGCTCTATAACCCGCTGATCAAGGATAACGGATCAAGTCTGAGCGTCTTCCCGATGGAAGGACAGCTGTATCTCGACCGTACGATCAACGGCGACCATTATATTTACGCTGATGACTATGCGGTTACGGCGTTCGTGAAGGAAGGCTTCGTCTGGAAAGGCGATGTCGCCGGCATGAATGACTACAAGCACTTTGAATACCCGCACGCTTCCACAACCCGCAAGCAGGTCAGTTCGCAGGAAAGCGAAAATACTGAAGCCGAAAACGCGCAGGTCGAAGAGCCGATTGTAAACGAAGAGCCGGTGGAAGAAACGCCGGATGTCGTAGAAGATCCCGGCTATGTCGATCCGGGAATCCAGGACCCAGGCTACGTCGATCCTGGCTATGATGACGGCTCGAATATCTATGACCCAGGCGTCGCTGATCCGCAGCCGGAAGAACCGCAGCCCGAAGAGCCGGTTATCCCCGATATTCCGCCAGAAGCCTGATCTTTGAAGAAAGCGTAATTTTATAAAAAGCAGAAAACGAAACCGTTCTGCACGCCTTTTGATCGCTTTGCTTCCAGGGATTTACAAAACCAATGACTTAACGGTCAGATCTGGCACTCTAAAAGCAGCAGATCCCCGTCACGCTTAACGATTTTCTCTCAGGGAAATGGATGCGTACCAGGACGGGGCCTTTCTATGTCTGGAGGGCCGCTTAAACCGCCTGCCCGACGATCTGGAAAGACAGGAGAATCACGGCTTTTTCTGCAAATTTTCCCGGACACAGAAATAGAAAATATTTGCCTGTCCCGGTGCAAAATGATAAACTTTCAACGATTCTGCGGATTCCGCTGACAGATACCATGGTTATGAATCTTCAAAAGGCAGAAGCGTGTATAAAAGGAGAACGAAATGAATCTTAACCTCGTTAACGAAGTGGCTAAGAACCAGCTTCGCAATGACATCCCGGAATTCCGTTCCGGATCCACTGTACGTGTTCACGTTCGCATCAAAGAAGGCGAAAAGAGCCGTATCCAGGTATTTGAAGGTGTAGTTACCGAACGCAAAGGCGGAGGAATCGGCGAAACATTCACTGTTCGTAAGATTTCCAACGGTGTAGGCGTTGAGCGTAAATTCCCGCTCCACTCCCCAATCATCGACAAGATCGAAGTTGTTCGTCACGGTAAAGTACGTCGTAACAAACTGCGTTACCTCAGAAACCGCTCCGGTAAGTCCGCTCGTCTTAAAGAAGTACGTCGCTAAAAACAAAAGCCCGAGATTTGAAAATCTCGGGTTTTCTTTCGCTTTTCCAGACGAATTCGGGAAAAGATTCTGTCTGCGGCCTTGTGCGGCTTTGTGTATTCGTCCGTCCTATATTGCCTTCTCGATTTGAGGAGGCTAGACTTCGAAGGACATCCCGTCATGAGCAAGTTCAAAGCGCGTGCCGGCAATCCGCTGTTCAATGGTCTGCAGATCCGATTCACTCCACTCCGGATTTTTGTGGATGAGCAGAATTTTCTCACATGGAGAATCCTTTAAGCCGTCCATTAAGCCTTCCAGAGAGGAATGCGGCTTGGCGGGATTGTCGCAGATGTCCCAGCACTCATGCAGAAGAACTTTTCCCGGACGGCCCTTCCAGTCTTCGGGATTGAATTTCGTATCGGTGGCATAGATCAGGCGGTCGTTGACCGTGATTTCATACGAAGGTGCGGAGTGCACCTGCGGGCGCAGCTTGATGTCGGTCTGGCCGATCTGAAAGTGTTCGGAAGGAAAGTCTTCGATGATCACCTGATCCGCGAAGCGATCGAGCGGACGGGAGAAAAACGGAAAACGAATCAGATCGTGCAGAAACTCGGACGTGGTCTGCGCGTACGCCAGTTTTCCTGGTCCCATCAGCCGCAGCGTCTTGCCTTTGAGATACGGAAGCAGATAAATCAGACCGTTGAGATGATCGAGATGATAGTGGGAGAAAAGAATGGTCAGCGTATCGTATTTCTTTAGAAGCTCCCTGTGCTGCGCCAGGTTGGCAGCGCCGGTTCCGGCGTCTAATAAAATGAGATTCGACTGATCTTCGATCAGAAAACAGCTGGTTTGTTCCGCACCAGGAATCCAGCCGGCGCAGCCTAAAACAGTAACGTTCATACACGCTCTCCTTGCGCAGGCGAGTATCGCCTGTCTGTTTGTATTATCGTCATTTCAAAATGCGCGGTCGACGCGTTTTTTCCGTTCTCGACAGGGATGTATAGAAAACGGGGAAGAGCGCCTTTTGATTTTTGCGCTTTTCTGCTTTTTTTAAGGTTTAGCCGCTATAGTGGAACCTGTACATCCGACAGCGAGTGGGCTTTTTGGCCTCACATTGGACGCGCAAAAAATCTGTTTATAATAAGAGAGTCTCTTTTCGCAGTCTGTACAGGCGAATTCAGAGAAAAAAGTCAGAACGATACAAAATGACGGACGCGGCATATAAGGCCGCCGGTCCTGTATCGATTCGAACGTTTATACCCGAACCCGAACCGTCCGCAGAAGACGGAGATTAGAAATTGGAGAATCAGTATGGCTAGAAAAAAGAAACAGTATCAGTACGAAGATAACCGCACCCTGCTTGACGACATTCTGGATTTCGTCAAAGTGTTTGTGATCAGTGCCATTGTCATCATGCTGTTTGTAAACTTTATCGCACACCCCGTAACCGTTGTCGGCCACTCCATGGACCCGACGCTGCAGGATGGCGAATATGGATTTACCAGCGTGATTTCCCCGATGGTTTCGGATCCGCAGCGCGGCGATATCGTTGTGGTCAACCAGAAAAATGAAGACGGTGAGACCGAGCGCTGGGTTAAGCGTGTCATCGGCCTGCCGGGCGAAACCGTTGAAGCCAAAAACGGTGACGTTTACATTGACGGTGTAAAGCTCGATGAGAGCGCCTATCTGAAGCAGGACTTTATCGACAGCGCTCTGGCTTCCTATAAAGCCGAACACAACCAGCAGGACTACGGACCTTTCACCTTTGATTTTGGTCCCGTAACGCTGGGCGAAGACGAGTACTGGGTCATGGGAGACAACCGTATGAAATCCATGGACTCCCGTTCGCCGGATGTCGGCCCGATCACACGCGATGAAATTTTCGGAACCGGCGTTCTCGTCCTGTTCCCGTTCAACAAACTGGGGGTTAAATAATGCCTTCTTCAATTATTCAGTGGTTTCCTGGACATATGGCCAAAGCGCGCCGCCAGATGGAGGAAAACCTGAAGAAAGTGGATTTCATCATCGAAATCCGCGATGCGCGCATGCCGTTTTCTTCGGCCAACCCGCTGCTCGAAGAGCTGGCGGGAAACAAGCCGCGTCTTGTCCTTCTGTCCAAGATGGACAAAGCCGATCCGGTGCAGACGAAAGCCTGGATTGAAGCGCTGCAGAGCGATCATGTCTCCGCCATGGCGGTTGATCTGATTAAAGGCGGCTTTCGCAACAAGATCATTTCCAGAAGTCTCGAACTCAATAAGGCGCTGATTGAAAAGCAGAAAAAGCGCGGCATTCGTCCGCGGGCTTTGCGCGCCATGGTCGTCGGCATTCCTAACGTCGGCAAGTCCACCTTTATTAACGGACTCGCCGGCCGCAAAGCTGCCGTTACCGGAGACCGTCCCGGTGTCACCAAATCTCTGCAGTGGATCAAAGCCGGCAGCGATCTGGAAGTTCTTGATACGCCAGGCGTACTCTGGCCAAAATTTGACGATCCGCACAGCGGCCTGATTCTGGCCGCGTTAGGATCGATCAAGGACGATGTCGTGCACATGGACGATGTGGCTCTCTATTGCGCCGGATTCCTGTGCGAACACAATCCCGAAGCGCTGCTCAAGACGTATTCGCTCGATCGCATCGAAGAGACGCCGTGGGAAACGCTCGAAGCGGCCGCCCGCAAAAAAGGCTGGCTTCAGAGAGGATCCGTGGATGAAAACCGTACCATGCGCACCTTCATTCAGGACATCCGTTCCGGCAAGCTTGGCCGCATTACGTGGGAACTGCCGCCTCAAAAGGAAAGCGCGGACCAGACCTCTGTCTCGGATTCTTCCGAAGAAAAGGCAGAAGACGCTTCCAAACCAGCCAGTTCGGCAGAATAGGACAGTCGAGGTCCTTGTCGTTTATGAAGCATCCAATGGAAGAAGAGCTCTGGGGCCAGTATCGATACATTCTTGGCATGGATGAAGCCGGCCGGGGCCCGCTTTGCGGACCGGCAGTCGTTGCTGGCGTGATTTTTGAGCCGGGCTATGTCAACGAAGCGATCAACGACTCCAAAAAGCTTTCGGAAAAGAAACGCGAAGCGCTGTTCGCGCAGATCGTCCAGGACGCAAAAGCCTACTGGATTGTTCTCGTTTCGGAGCAGACGATCGATACGCTCAATATTTACCGCGCCTGTCAGCAGGCCATGGAACAGATTGCAGAAAAATCGCAGGCGGACTTTGTGCTGAGCGATGCGATGCCGCTTAGAAACTGCGATCATCACGAAGCCGTCATCAAGGGCGATACAAAATCGATTTCGATTGCGGCTGCCAGCATTCTTGCCAAAGTGACCCGCGATCATTACATGCTTGGGCTCGATGAAGCGTATCCCTGGTACGGACTCAAATCCCATAAGGGCTATCCGACGAAAAAGCATCTGGAAGCCATCGAACAGTATGGCGTGACCGACTTTTACCGTAAAAGCTTTGGTCCCGTCGCCCGCATTTTAGAAAAACAGGAACGTCTCACGTTATTCTGAGGCGTTTTTTTCATGGACAGGCGAATGCCGCAATTTGTCTCTTTACTGAAAATGAAATATCCTTCATCCTGTCGAATGTACGAATTGAAGAAATGACTAGTTTTGTGTTTTTAAATGGACGATTCAGACGCCTGTTCTAGTTTTGGAAGTAGTCGAATTACGGTTAAAACGTGAGCCGGCTTGAATGAGCTCGTGATACTTTCCTATCGGAAGTGGACAGGATCTCAATTCAGAACGCAAGAAAAGCAATTGCCAGATCGTCTGTGAAAAAATGAGCATTCTGTATGGAAATTTCCCATCGCAGGCTTTGAAAAATGACGTTTGGGGCGGAATCTGTTTTCATACTCTACAGGTTCCATCCGCAAAAGGACGCGCCTTAATCCGTGATCGACTCCAAAGTGCAGGAAGGCATTTGTTTTGAAACGGAATTACACTTGTCAGGAAAAGGAATTGAAACTCGCGGAATCTGATGTTAGAACTATGAACGTTTCAATAAACAGCACTCCCCTGCCGGGAAGGTGCAGACCGCTCGTCCAGAATGGCGAGTTCCGGCTGCAGGTTCCTCCCGGAATTTACCCCGAAGCCGCATGGAGTGCTTAGAGAAAGGAAGGCATTCCAATTTGAAAAAGAAACTTGTTATTGTCGAATCGCCGTCCAAGGCAAAGACAATTGAAAAATATTTAGGAGACAGCTATAAAGTTGTGTCCTCCAAAGGTCATATCTGCGATCTCGCGACCTCCGGCAAAGGCGGTCTGGGAATCGATATCGAACACGACTTCAAACCGACCTACCGCATTTCCAAGGAAAAGAAGGAAGTCGTAAAAGAACTGAAAAGTCTCGCGTCGAAATCCGACGGTGTCATTCTGGCAAGCGACCCGGACCGTGAAGGAGAAGCCATCGCCTGGCATCTGGCGAGAGAACTTGGTCTTTCGACGGATGACAACAACCGCGTCACCTTTCATGAAATTACCAAGCCGGTCGTAACGCAGGCCATTCAGGATCCGCACCAGATCGACATGAACCTGGTGCGCTCGCAGGAAGCCCGCCGTATTCTCGACCGCATTATCGGATTCAAGCTATCCAAACTGCTCCAGAACAAGATCCAGTCCAAATCCGCCGGACGCGTTCAGTCCGTTGCCCTGCGCCTGATCGTGGAGCGCGAAGAAGAAATCCGCAAATTCGTTGCGGAAGAATACTGGACGATCGAAGCCAAAGTCAAAAAAGGCAACTCGACGTTCGAAGCGTCGCTGACCAAAGTCGACGGCAAGAAAGCCGAAATCAAAAACGAACAGGAAGCTAACGCGATTCTCGAGCGGGCCAAATCCATCCCCTTTACCGTAAAGAGCGTGAGCACCCGCAAGAAAAGCAAAGCGCCAAAGCTCCCGTTTACGACGTCGACTCTCCAGCAGGAGTCGTCCACAAAGCTCGGCTACGGCGCCAAGAAGACGATGAACATCGCCCAGAAGCTGTATGAAGGTGTGGACCTCGGCGGAACGACCACCGGTCTGATTTCCTACATGCGTACCGACTCCACCCGTCTTTCTCCGCTGTTCGTAACCGATGCGGAAAACTACATCGACCGCGAATACGGTTCCGACTACAAAGGCACCGCGCACCAGAAAAACTCCACAAACGCGCAGGACGCTCACGAAGCCATCCGTCCAACGGACATCACCCAGACGCCGGACAAGGTTCGTCCGTATCTGACCAACGAACAGTACCGTCTGTACTCGCTCATTTACGCAAGAACGCTGTCTTCTCTGATGGCCGATGCACAGTTCAATGTGACCAGCGTCAAGTTCGAAGCCGACGGCTGCGAATTCAGCGCCAGCGGCCAGACGATGCTGTTCGACGGTTACACGAAGGTGTATTCCAAATACGAAAAGCAGACCAACAGCCTGCTGCCGGTCATGAAACCGGGCGAAGTGATGAACCGCGTCGAAATTTTGTCCAGCCAGCACTTCACCGAACCGCCTGCACGCTATACCGAAGCCAGACTGATCAAGACGCTCGAAGAAAAGAGCATCGGCCGTCCGTCGACGTACGCTTCGATTATCGATACCCTGCAAAACCGCAGCTACGTTACACTGGAACCGGGCAGCGAAGGCTCGAAGACCAAAGTCTTCCGTCCGACCGAACAGGGCGAACTGACCAACTCCAAGCTTCAGGAATTTTTCCGCAAGATCATTAACGTCCAGTACACCGCGGACATGGAAAAGAACCTGGACATTATTGCCGAAGGCCAGGAAGACTACGTGGAATTCCTGAAGGAGTTTTACGATGACTTCGAACCGCTCGTGGAAAAAGCCTACGAGAAGATGCCGAAGAAGGAACTTGAAAAAGTCGGCCGCGCCTGCCCGGACTGCGGAGGCGATCTCGTCTACCGCAACGGCCGCTACGGCAAGTTCATTTCCTGCATCAACTACCCGACGTGCAAATATACCGAAAACGCGGATCCCGTTTTAAACGAACTCGCGAAAACCGAAAAGATCTGCCCGGAATGCGGCAGCCACATGCAGATCAAGAAAGGCCGCTTCGGTCCGTTCTGGGCGTGCACCCGCTATCCGGAATGCAAGCACATTGAACCGCTGAAGGAAAAAGCCAAACCGAAGCCGACCGGCGAAATGTGTCCGGAATGCGGCAGCCCGCTTGTTGAACGCATCAGCCGCTACGGAAAACCGTTCGTCGGCTGCTCCAACTATCCAAAGTGCCGCTACATTAAAAAGACGCCAAAAGCCGCAAAAGACGTCGATCCGGCCCAGAGTGCTGCGGAAGCCGCTGCGGTGGATGCGGCCGTTGAAGCCGCTGCCGAAGCGGCAGCGGAACAGAGCGCCGTGGCTTCCATGTCTGGAGAAAACAGCTGATGAGCGAGACGAAAGTAACCGTCATCGGCGGCGGACTGGCCGGCTGTGAAGCCGCCTGGCAGCTTGCAAACCGTTCGATTGACGTCACGCTGTATGAAATGCGGCCGATTGCCTATCCGCCTGCATTCCATACAGACGGATTTGCGGAACTTGTCTGCTCCAATTCGCTGCGCTCCGATTCGCTCAACAACGCAGTCGGCGTAATGAAAGAAGAAATGCGCCGGCTCAATTCGCTGATTCTCAAGGCAGCCGACGAAAGCCGCGTGCCCGCCGGCTCTGCACTGGCCGTCGATCGCGAGCGTTTCTCGCAGATCGTGACCGAGACGATTGAAAATCATCCAAATATTACGGTTGCACGTCAGGAAGTCACCGAAATTCCGGAAGGACCGGTCATCATTGCAGCCGGCCCGCTCTGCTCGGACAAGCTGGCGGATCAGATTCTAGAGCTGACCGGCATCGACAGCATGCATTTCTTTGATGCCGCCGCACCGATTGTCGAAAAAGATTCGATCGACTTTTCCAAGGCGTATTTCAAAAGCCGCTACGATCGCGGCGAAGCTTCCTATATTAACTGCGCGATGAATGCGGAAGAATATGACCGCTTTTATCACGCGCTGATCGAAGCGGAATGCGCGAAACTGCACGATTTTGAAAAAGATCCCAAAGTGTTCGAAGGCTGCATGCCGGTCGAAGAAATGGCACGAAGAGGCTATCAGACGCTGCTCTTTGGTCCGCTCAAGCCGGTCGGTCTCGAACGGGAAGGGGAACGCCCTGTAGCGGTTGTTCAGCTCCGCCAGGACAACCTTTCGGGTTCTCTCTATAACATCGTCGGCTTCCAGACGCATCTTACCTGGCCCGAACAGAGACGGGTGTTCCGGATGATCCCCGGTCTGGAAAACGCGGTCTTCAGCCGCTATGGCGTCATGCATCGAAACTCGTTTTTAAAGGCTCCGCTTCTGCTCGATGAGCAGTATCGCCTGAAAAGCCGCCCGGATGTGTTCTTTGCGGGACAGATCGCCGGTGTCGAAGGCTATGTGGAAAGCGCCGCGTCCGGACTGGTGGCCGGCATCGCAATGGCCAGACAGCTCAAAGGCGAAGAACCAGTTCTCTTTGGCCGCCAGACGGCTATCGGGTCACAGGCCTACTATATTTCCCATGCCGATCCGAAGCATTTCCAGCCGATGAACGCCAACTTCGGCATCTTTGAACTGACCGAAAAGGTTAAGAAAAAAGAGCGCAAGGAAAAGCTTGCTGCCAATGCGCTGGCTCGAATTGACGAAGTGGCCGCTCTGGTCAATGCGGATCAGCCCGCAAAGGAAAATGGATCGGCCGACGACTCAAAATAGAAACGGCCGAAAAAAGAAACAAGAACGAGAAGCAAGAATCAGACGTAAGAACCAGACGCAAGAACTAGAAGTAAGAACCAGAAATAAGAACATAAAATTCCAATAGAAAAGGGGCGGCAGAAAATGGATACAGTCAAAAACAGAACGGAGGATTCCGTTTCGGCCGCACCTCTTCAGCCTACGGGTTTAGAAAATGAAAAAATGGATGAACGCATTCAGGCGTTCATCCGTTTTCAGTATTACGCCAACTCGCGCTCTGACGCATCGAGCCAGGCGTATTTGCACGATCTGGGTCAGTTTCAGGACTGGCTGAACCGGCATCACTTAAGCGACCTGCAGGCCGACCGGCTGGCCATTCTCGAATTTCTGGCGGATCTGCGCCAGAGTCCGCAAAACGAAATGCTTTCCAATTCGACAATGTGCCGCAAGCTCAGCACGCTGCGCTCCTACTATCACTGGATGCTTGAAAGCGGCCGCATGGAGCAGGTACCTATTGAAGGCATTCACGGCTTCAAGAAAGAAAAGAGTCTTCCGGAATTTCTGTTTGTCGAAGAAGTCCGGGAATTTCTCAGCGGCTTTGATCTGTCCAATCCGCTTGAGTTTCGCGATCAGGTACTGTTTTCGCTGATGTACGCGTGCGGTCTTCGTGTGTCGGAAGCGTGTTCGCTGATGTGGGAGCAGATCCGTCTGGATCAGCGCGTACTGGTCATTGTCGGCAAGGGAAAGAAGGAGCGTGTGGTTCCCATTGCCAAATGGCTCATACCGCTGCTTTTGAAATATCGAGCGCAGTCTGCGGGGAAGGGACTTCTGTTTTATAACAAGAACGGAAAGCCGCTGACGCCTCGCGGCGTGCAGTACCGTATGCAGAGCCACGCGGATCGCATCGGCATGAACATGAACGTTCATCCGCACATGCTTCGCCATTCGTTTGCCACCCATCTGCTCGACGGCGGGGCCAATCTGCGCGTCGTCCAGGAACTGCTTGGACACTCTTCACTGTCGACGACGCAGGTGTATACGCACGTTTCCACAGAGAAACTGCAGAAAATCTGCGAGAAAGCTTTTGAAGACTTCATGGTCGACGAGAAGACGTCCTGATTTTTCACGTTCTGTCTTCGTACAAAATTTTGTCTTCGTACGAATTTCTTTCTTAGTACTTCAGGACTTCAGGCTTCCGTAATGACTGTATTCGGCTTTGCGGAAGCTTTTTGTTTTCTGGAGAAAACAGAAGTTTTTTCGTCGAAAAAAAGGAATTCGGACTGGACTCCAGCTGCAGCACGCCGGTGAAATCCGGCTTTCGCGCTTTACGTATGAACTTTTCGGACGGTAAGTGTCTCAATCCTTGAGATCTGAAAAGGGCTTTGCTATAATGCTCATTGCGGTTTTAACCGCGGATTACATTACACACACCCTGAATTCGGATGCCCGTGCATGGAAATGTTGCATCCCTTTGAAAGGGTGGAGGACTAACGGAAAGGACAAACTATGTCAAACATTGTATCCATGAAGAAGATGCTGGAGAGCGGTGTTCACTTCGGACACCAGACCCGCAAATGGAACCCAAAAATGAAACCGTATATCTATACGTCCAGAAACGGGCTCTACATCATCGACCTCAACAAAACTCTTGAACAGGTAGAAAATGCCTACAACGAACTGAAAGCCATCTCCGAACGCGGAGGAAAAGTTCTCTTTGTTTCCACAAAGAAACAGGCTGCTGAAATCATCGAAGAACAGGCTCTTCGCTCTGGTTCCTTCTATGTAAACAAACGCTGGCTGGGCGGTCTGCTCACCAATTTCCGCACCATCCAGAAACGTATCAAACGTCTGGTTGAAATCGAAGAAATGGAAGCCAGCGGAAAACTCGAAGTTTACACGAAGAAAGAACAGGCTCAGATCCTGAAAGAAAAAGCGAAACTCGAATCTTCCCTTGGCGGTATCAAGGAAATGAAAAAACTTCCGGATGCCATCGTTATCGTTGACCCGAAGGAAGAACACATCGCTGTACTCGAAGCTAAAAAACTGGGTATCCCTGTATTCGCTCTGCTCGACACCAACTGCGATCCAGAAGATGCAGATTTCCCAATCGCTTCCAACGACGATGCAATTCGCTCCATTAAACTGCTCACAACCATTCTTGCAGACGCTATCGTAGACGCAAAAGGCGGCCTGCTTGAAATCGCATACCTCGACAATCCTGAAGAAGATGTCAACATGGAAGACGTTGTCCGCAATGTTGAAGCTCAGATTGCTGAAAACGAAAGACGCCGTAAAGCCCGTATTGAAGAGCGTCGGAAAAGAAATATGGAACGCCGCAATGCTGGCAAGCGTCCTTATGGCAACCGTCCGGGCTACAGAGGCTCAAGAGACGGCCAGGGCCCAAGAGGACCAAGACCAGAAGCTAAAGCTGAAGCAAAAACAGAAGAAAAAACTGCTGAAAATACAGCCGCTTAGTCGGACAGAAAGAGGACTGAACTATGGCTATTACTGCTAAACAGGTAAAAGAACTCCGCGAAAAAACCGGCGCGGGCATGATGGACTGCAAAAAAGCCCTGACTGAAACCGACGGTGATATGGAAAAAGCCATTGACTGGCTGCGTGAGAACGGTATTGCAAAAAGCACAAAGAAAGCTGGCCGCGTTGCTGCTGAAGGTCTGACCCGCGTAGCAACAGACGGAAATACCGCGGTCATCTTTGAAGTAAACTCCGAAACTGACTTCGTTTCCAAAAACGATCAGTTCCTCGAACTGCTCAACACCATCCAGGGTGTTCTGCTCGAAAAGAAACCGGCTACTGTAGAAGAAGCCCTCGAGATCGTTACGCCTTCCGGCACCATCAACGACCTGATCGTTTCCGCTACAGCAACCATCGGTGAAAAAATCACTCTGCGTCGTCTCGTTATCGTTGAGAAGACAGACGATCAGATCTTCGGCGCTTACATGCACAACAAAGGCGCTATCTCCGCTCTTGCAGTAATGAGCGGCGGAAGCGAAGAAGTAGCGAAGAACATCGCTATGCAGATTGCTTCCATGCGTCCAAGCTACATCAGCCAGGCTGACGTACCAGCTGACGTACTCGCTCACGAAGAAGAAGTTCAGAGAAAGATCATCGCAGAAGATCCGAAACTGCAGGGCAAACCTGAAAAGATGATTGCCGGCATCCTCAAAGGAAAAGTCAGCAAGCACTTCCAGGATGAATGCCTCCTCGATCAGGAATTCTTCCTCGACTCCAAGAAGAAAGTTAACCAGTATCTCAAAGAGAATGGTGCTTCCGTTGCTGAATTCATCCGCTTCCAGGTTGGTGAAGGCATCGAAAAGAAAGAAGAAGATTTCGCTGCTGAAGTTGCTGCCCAGATGGCAGCTGCGAAGTAGTCGATCGCTTCCAGTTTCAAATCTATCCTGAATCAAAAAGAACCCGCGCAAGCGGGTTTTCTTTTTGAAACGAAGGATTTCTCTGGTGAAAAAGAAAATCGCCAATCTTCCATAAATCTTTTAAAATGTTCACATTTTGCGGACGCAAAATGGATAGATGTAAATCATATTTCAAAAGACGGCGGAATCGAAACGGTTTCTGCCTGTCTTTCTAGACAGAACGGACATTTTGAACAGGAGCCGATCGCATGCAATTTCTTGCATTTCGTGCGCCGGCCTGATAAAAATGTTTAGTCTTATTAACTTGAAAGCAATATACGTGTTTGATCCTTACAGGATGTTCAAATTCGTTAAGCCATAGAACAAACACGGGAGGAACGTATGATCGACAAGATAAAGGCTCTGCTGATTAAATATAAAGAACTCATTCGCTATGCGTTCTGGGGCGTATTTGCGACCGCGACCAATATTCTCGTCTACCATATCAGCTACGATCAGATGCACATTTCCAATACCGCCAGTAACATTCTTGCCTGGATTGCGGCGGTTCTGGTGGCGTACATCACGAACAAGCTGTTCGTCTTCAATTCCCGTCATCAGGGATGGAAGCGGGATATCCGTGAATTCGTTTCCTTTGCGGGATTTCGCTTCGTTTCCGAAATTTTCGATTTGGCGATCATGTATTTCGCGGTCGATATGATGAACTGGCCGGCACTGTTCTGGAAAGTCATCGCCAATATCATCATCATCGCCCTCAACTACTTTTTCTCCAAAACCATTATTTTCAAGAAGAGCTAGATTTCTGGATGCCTCAGGGCATCCTTTTTTTTATCCCCCTTCAGAAGGAAAGTACGCAGAACTGCGGCATAAAGAAACACAATACGAAGAAGCCTGGTCAGAACATGCGCTGTCTGAAGGACCGCCAGAACTCGTAAAGACAAGTGGGCCCATACGATCGATTCCCTTGGACCAAACGTTTGAATGGAAAATCGGTTAATGCACAGCGCGGACAATTACCGGCACTTTGTTGATTTCTCAGGGGTGCAACGCTACATATATAAGTAGAGCCCTTACATTTTTTGAGCTTCGATTAAAGAGAGGTAATTGAAAATGAAAAACGCAAAGCGGTTTTTTGAGGTTTGCCAGCAGCAGATGGCAAAATCTCTGGAGCAGGAAGAGGCGATCGATCAGGCTGCAGAAATGATTGCTGAATCCATGGCCGACGGCGGCGTGCTCCACGTGTTTGGCGGCGGTCATTCCCAGATGTTTGGCGAAGAGCTGTGCTACCGCACCGGCTGTCTGGTTCCGGTCAATGCTATTCTGGTTCCGCAGTATGCCATCTATCCCGATATTCGTCTGTGCCAGATTATGGAACGTCTGGAAAACACGGCGGATAAATGTCTGGAAGGCTTTGTGACCAAGCCTCAGGACATCATGCTCATCGTATCCATTTCCGGACGCAACCCGGCAGGAATCGATATGGCGATTGCTGCGCATAAGAAAGGCATGAAAGTCATCGCCCTGACGTCTCTGGACTATACGAACAAATACGCTTCCCGCCACTCCTCCGGCCTGAAACTGAAAGATGTCAGCGATCTCGTTCTGGATGCCTGCGGCATTGAAGGCGATGCCGTTCTGGAAGACGAGCGTCTGCCCGAAGGCGTACGTTTTGCTTCGCCCTCGACCATTGTCGGCATGCACCTTCTGATCGGTATCATGGCGGAAGTCGTTGACCGTCTGCTCGATCGCGGCGTGGATCCGGAAATCTGGGTATCCGGCAATGTGGATCATGGCGACGAATGGAACAGCAAGTATCTCGAGAAATATCGCGGACGCATCGATATTCTCTAAAACACCGCATTTCAGAATATCGACCTGAAAGTCTTAAGGTTTTGAGGATCGACGAAATCCGGCTGCCCCCGGCTTCTGGCTGTCCTTCAAACGGATCATTCCATAGACTTCAAGATTTCTGACGCAGAGCCCCTATTTAACCGGGGCTCTGCGTCTTTTCTGTATCGGAAAAGGAAGCGGAAGAGGTGTGGAAAAAGGGAGCGGCCGGCTTGTTTTCCAGAATGGAAAACGGGCGGATCGAACCGAACAACGCCCGCAAAAATGACGCAGGTAAAAAGGAAGAATCGTTGTGAAATCGTACAAAACTGTCATAAATGCGAAGAATTATGGAAAGAAAACACCTGAACGGATTGACAGGAAGCGATTACAAAAATGTACGGGCTTACATTAATGCGAGGATGAAGACCGGCTTTACAGATTGTGGTAAATTCTTCCTTATGAGAAAAAGGATCAGTCAAATTCAGGAAAGTGACGGCCAATGGCCGAGGCCGATGGCCCTTACAAACGCTTTCCTTCACATAAAAAATAAGAGTACAGATGACGTACAGGCTTCCTCTTCCATGGATGAGTGGATCATGATCGCGGGATCCGGTCTTCTTTTCCTGCCCTTTGAATACGCGACGGCAATACAGGCCGTTGTCGTTCTGATCGCGGCGTGTAAAGGAAAACTGATATCCTCAATTGCAAGACAGCCTGGCGCTTTCTGGATTTATACGTTCGCATCCCTTCAGATGCTTTCCTCGCTGGCCAGCGGAAACGGCATGGGCGTTCTCAATTCCGCGGGAACGTTTATCATCGCCATGAGCGTGGCGCTGATCTGCCCGATACTCAATCCGAGGACGCTGAAAATCGGCATGCAGGCGACCGGCGTTCTTTCGTGCCTGGCTGCGCTTGGCGGTTTCGCGGAGTTCAGCCATCTCGTGGGCATCCATCAGATGAGTCTGCTGGACGGCCTCATGCAGATGCCGGAATTCGCGCGTATTCGCCTGACGTTTTATAACCCTAACCTGTATGCGGCTATGGCTGTTTTCTTCCTGGCGATCTGTCTGTATCTGTTTCTGGATACGAAAAAAGCCGAAGGCAAGCTGTTCTGGGCAGGTGCCTCCATCCTGAACTTATGTGCCCTGTATCTGACGGGCAGCCGCATGGCGCTCGCTCCGGCCGTACTCTTCGTTCCGGTTTACCTGTTCTTTAAAAAGAGTAAAAAGCCGTTCTGGATCAGCATCGTTCTGCTAGGCGTTCTCGGCGTTCTGGTTCTTCTCTTCCCGCATCTGATTCCGCGGCTTGGCGAGATGAAATCCGTCGATGCCCGCATCGGAATCTGGCAGGGCGCGATCGAAGGCATTTCGCAGAACTGGCTTTTTGGCGGCGGTCCGCAGTATTACGACATGATCTGGCGCCAGCTGATGACACCGCCCGCGCCGCACGCCCATAATCTGATCCTCGATCTTCTTCTCAATTCCGGACTGGTCGGCACGCTCGTTATCTGCGTCTATGCCAGCAATGTGTTCAAGGCTGCCTGGGATATGAAAGGCAACGCCGATCTACCGTATTATCGTCCGCTCGTTCTCTGCCTCACTGGCGCTGTCCTGATTGAAGGCCTTGCGGACTGCACTGTTAACTTTCCGGCACCAGCTCTCGTTCTGCTTACTGTTATGAGTCTGCCGGTTTACCAGAGTCAGGAACAGAGCGCACCGGCCTTTACCGCCGTATCCGTTCCTGTCCGTCCGGTCTATACCGCTCCGATTTCCGCTTCCGCCAGCCGCTACACCTACAGCAAGATGCTTCCTGCTGTCTCGCAGCCGGTGCAGGCGGTCAGTCCTTCCAGCCCGGTCAAACCGTATCCATATTCGTCCATACGAACCGGGCCGCCGGGATCCTGACATAGATAACCTGGATGGAGAAAACCGGACAGACAAATATTTACTGATCCTGAATCCTTTACGTTTCCAGCCGCTTTTAAAGGGCTGGATTTTTTGTCTGGAAAGACAGCAGCCCCTAGCTCTACTGGTGCTGTTAAGGACCGCGAATTCCCCGGTTCGATAGGCTGGAAACGGGGATGGATTTTCCGAAAGACAAAACGAAAAAAATTTGCCCAAGGCTGGAATTTACTATTTCAATTTTCTAATTCCGGCTTACGAGAATAAAATGCTTGACCAGAAGGGGAGATCTCTGATTAAATAAGAAAGCTGTTTGCGCAAGGAAACAGCGCTTGAAATCAACTCGTGAAAATATTTTAAAAATTCACAAATAATGCTTGCATCGCTTCGATGCCCGTGTTATTATAGTTGAGCGCTGAGGGGAATTGCTTCTCTCAGTCGTCAAATCACCTTTAGATATCGAAGAAAACAGCTTAAGTGAAAATCTTGAAGAATTTCACGAATAACTGTTGACAGA
>NZ_CAPAEZ010000015.1:0-40589 GCF_948576815.1 uncultured Allobaculum sp. | reverse complement strand
GAGGAACTAACCTGATTTGTAAGTGAGCTTGTGAAGCTTAAGTGAACAGCATTGTTATAAAAGAGATAAAAAACCAAAAATCTGCTAAATTTGATCAGGGTTCCCCACTCCATGCCTTCTTTTTCGGTTCATTTTGGCTGTCTTCACCCTTTTTTGGCCATATTTACGTTTATTTTGGGATTGTGGTAAATTGAGAATGATGAACAGGAATTCTTTATTACGACGCGCATGCCTGACGTTTCTTATGGGCTCGCTCGCCATTGCTTCGATCGTCGTCTCGCTGACCTTCTTTCCCTTTCTGCATGAGCGGATGTATCCAGTCCGCTACATACAGAGCGAAACCCCGATTCTGAAAATTGATTCGCCCTACATTGAAAACGGTGAAATCGAGACGAGACAGTTTTCGCTCACGCGCGGACAGGAAGTGCGTCTGGTTGCCGGCGGGGCACACCTTTCGAGCATCGAAGCCGACGGAGAGATTCTCGAAATCGATAATTCCCATCTCTCACGCGATCAGCTCCAGGCTATGACACCTTCGCGCGCAAGCGTCAATCGCAAAGTCTGGCTGCGCAAGACCAAGGACGGCCCGCTCGAAGAAGCGTATATCCAGCCGGGCACGCCCTTTAAAGTGATCGACGCTGATCTCGACGATTACGATGCGAGTGCCGGGCTGCTGCGCTGGTATCAGATCGAAACGCTCCCGAATTCAACAGAGGATGACGCTTCTTTCCAGCCGCTGACTGGATATATTCCCGGTTCTGTCGTGCTGTGGCTGGCCTATTCCAATGCGTCGACAGCACCCGCCAAAGAATTCCAGAAAGACATACCCGAAGCTGCTTCTCTGGGCAAGGAAGCCTGCCCCCAGCCGGACTGGAAAGAAAACTCGCTTCCCGATCCGGAACGCGCTCTGAACGTTTCCCTTCCTGTTCTGTTCGACTATTCTTCCCAGATTGAAGACTATATGACACGAAACGACTTCAACACGCTGATCGTTACGCTCAAGGATGAAAACGGAAAGCTGTCCTATCTTTCCGATACCGCTTCTGCCTTTTTGGGTGATGACATCGATGCCGCCCAGCCCTGGGCCATCGATATGGACAGTTTCCGCGCTTTAGTCGACCGCCTGAAAGCCAAAGGCATTTTTATGGCCGCCCGCCTGGAAACGTTCCTCGATCCCCTTCTCGCCCAGAGCCGGCCGGATCTTGCCCTGTGTGAGGAAAACGGTACGCCGGCTCTGCTGGAAGGATCGTACTGGACCAGTCCGTATGAGCACAGGGTGTGGCAGTACAATCTCGATCTGGCGCTGGAAGCCTGCTCGATCGGCTTTCAGGAAATCCAGTTTGATTCGCTGCGCTTTCCCGCAGGCAGAGCCGGTCTGACCGATCCGAATTTGCCCGGGCGCACCGAACAGATTGACGGCTTTCTGTATGAAGCGCGCAATCTGCTGGAAGAAAAGCACGTCTATACTGGGGCGACGCTGGAACCGGATGCCGTTTACGACGAAATCAATTTGGAAAGCGGACAGTCCTTTCAGGGTATGCGGCAGGCGGCTAACCGTCTGTACGTGCTTCCCTATTTACAAAATCTGCAGCTGTTAAGCGCCAACTACGGCATCGAAGTGTTCGGCAGCGCGCACGATGTGCTGCAGGCATTCACGAGTCAGCTCGCCAAATATCCGCCGCAGGAATACGACAGCAGTCTTTGCGTATCCCTGCAGGGCTTTGGCTTGATGTCTCCCCAGACGCTCCAGGCCCAGATTCAGGGCGTTCTCGATGGCGGTCAGACTTCGTATGCGATCAATACGATCGACGGTCACCCCGACCGGCTGTATCCGTTAGAACCTGCGTTTCAGGCGCTGTCCATTCCGGCTGCTCCGTATACGGATGAAGTGTACGAAGAGCCGGTCGCCCGCCTGCATTGCCTGCCTTGTTCTTTCAGAAGAGCAGGCCTTCTTGCGACGCAAGCTGCGTGAGGAAAATGCCTTTCTCCCGATTCCTGGCACGGATATCCATTTTTTCCAGAACGATTCAAAACGATACACAAACGCCCGGCGGTTCCATAGGTTTTCCCATGAACAGCCGGGCTTTGGTCTTCGTATGTTTTCGTTTTGTATTCGCTTCTGGATCTGCAGTTTCTTCCAGAGTCTATATTTGCTTTCTATATAATATTTGATGCCCGCTTTACATTAGATGCCCGCTTTTTGAAACCAGAAAAGCCGAAGGGCGAAACGCCGCCGTTCCGTCGGGAAGCTGGCAGGCCGGCACCTTACTTCAGACGGCTCATGAATTTTTCCGCGTTCACGTCCACCCGTTCATGATGACCTTTACCCAGACATTTGTCGCCCTGCCAGGCGCTGACTTCAAATCTGGAAATGCGGCCCTTCTTTTCGAGAAGATGACTGACGATGCGAATGCGGGCATGCAGAGGACTAGGTGCGTCGTGCGTCGTATCCATATGGATGCCGACGGTGGTCCATCCCTCTTCCACATCGTTCAGCAAGCAGCTGGCTTCTTCCATCCAGGCGATCATCTGCGGCGTAGCCAGAACTTCAAGCGCGCCGCTTTTCATGGCGCACGCCAGCCCCTTCTCATCTACCGTTCGATAAATTACGGAATACATTTCTGCCATTGTCTTTTCTCCTTTTTACGTTCAGGCTTCACCCGTTTTCGCGATCTCTTTTGCCCGCCATATGACCTCATTGCGGAGGAAAAGCTCTCTTTTTCTCGAGACATTCCGATCGACAAATTCTAGGTGCAGCTTCTCTTTTTTCGCCGTCTTAAAACGGACCCGTTCTTTGTACAGTTTAACAAAACAGTCCTTTTCGACGCATTGGAATGATGTTTTGGATCGTGTTACGCTTAATGGTATGAATCCAAGACAAAATTCTTCAACACGACGCGCTTCTCCGGCGCCTTCACGCCGTCGAGAAGACCTTTACTATTTTAAAAAAGCGAAGCAGCGCATACAGAGCATGCTCATACTGAGCTATGGCATTCTCTGCATCTGCTCGCTGGCCCTGTATTCCATTTTAAACCAGCCGCTCTTTTCCAAACCGCCCTATTTCAACTCGCTGTACATGATGACGCTGTTTGTGGAGCTGGCCATGTGGCTGGGCATCTTCTTTCTAGCCGCGTTTGGCAAAAAAGCGTCCCGCTCGCTGTTTAATCTGGGCATTGCCGCCGAGTTTCTGTTTGCGGGCTGGCTCGTCTATGACCTTTTCCGGCACACCAGCTTCTTTGTGTTTTATCTCGTCTGGTGCGCGCTCGTTCTGATCAAAGGCTTTTTACTGATGTGGTTTAAAAACTGGCTCTTTGATTCCTGGTTTGGCCGCATTTATTACGACCACGTTCTCTTCCTTCCGCAGGAAGAGCAGCGAAGAGATCAGGCCCGTGCCCGAAACGCCCGCCGTGCTCGGGAGCAGCAGGCCAGAGCCGCTTCCGCACAAGCGCACCGGCAGCCATCGCCGACCCGACCGGGAGCACAGACCGCTGTGCAGCCGGAGACACGAAGAAGCGCTCCGGCACGGTCCGCCGGCTTTCAAACGAATGGTGCAGCGGATTACGGATCGAACTCTGCGCAGCCCCAGCCTTCTCGCACCCCGCTTCGAAACCGGCCCGACCCGGACTTCTCAAGCGCATCCCCGCGAAGTTCGCAAGCGGACTGGGAAGCACAGGAAAGAAAAACCAGTCGCCAGACCGCGCGCTCCGCACAGTCTTCCCCCGATTTGCAGGGAAATCCAGAGCGTGAAGAACAGCTTCGGCTTGAACGGCAGGCCAGAGCCCGCAAGGCACTGTCTTCGAAATATCCAAGAGCCGCCATTCGCATGGCGATCGGGGTATATGGCGAGCTGATCGTCTTTCCGATTCTGGTGCATCTCTTCCAGAACCGATTCGTTTCCATCGACAACGGATCCGTCTTCGCGACTGGTCTGATGTTTACCTTATGCATTCTGACCGCCGCCTTATGGACGCTGCCGATTTTCTTCTACTATTTAAAATACCCGGGCTCGAAAAAGAGTCTGTACGCGGCTCTGGGCGGTCAGCTTCTGATTCTCACCTATGGCCTGTTCATTTTGTATCGCTACTGGAAAAGCGATACGACCGTCTACCCCGACAGCGCCTTCATTCTGTTTCTGATTTTTGAACTCGTCCGCTACGCGGTTTTGATCATCATGGTGTTTCCGGCATTCCGGCTTCCCAATATTTACGATCCTTATCGCAGCCGGCCGGCTTCAGATGAGGAAGAAAACTATGACGTCAGTGAAGAGGGCGTCCAGTTTGAAATTTATGAAGACGATGATCCCCTTGATGAGGAAAATGAGGAAGAGGACAACGAAGATGCAGACGGCCCCGAATCCGATTTTGCGGGACGCCGCTCTGGCCGTTTTCGAAGACGGTAGCCGTTCCCCTTTCCAATCGTTTACAGACCTTTTTAAACCCATAGAGGCGCTGGCAGCGCATCGATCGAAACCCGATCAAAGCGTACCAGCGCCTTTTCTGCATCCCTGCCTGCTTTTTCCAGGCGCAAAAGCAAAGGCCTCTCTGTCCTTCTGGATCTGGAAAAGATCTTCAGGCAGAGAGGTCTTGAATGCATCAAACAGGTTCGACCGGGCCGCAGCTCTTTCGATTATTCTGCGGATTCGATGATGGAAGATCTCCAGTGTTCGTTGGGTTTTACGCCAAGAATTTCGCAGACGGTTGCTGCGATGTTGGAAAGACCCATGTCATCGTCCTGCTTGAGCTTGCAGTCGTAGTTGTAGACGATGAACGGAACCTTGTTGAGGGTATGGGAAGTTTTCGCCTTGAGCGGAGCGCCGGCTTTCTTTGGCTTCTCATACATTTCATCGGCATTGCCATGGTCGGCGGTAACGAGCAGAACGCCGTTTACGGCTTTAACAGCTTCGATGACGCGGCCAAGGGCGAGGTCAACGGATTCGACACCGATAATTGTGGCTTCCAGGCTGCCGGTATGGCCAACCATGTCGCCGTTTGGATAGTTCGTCCGCAGGAAGTCGTACTTGCCCGAACGGATGGCTTCGCAGAGCTTGTCGGTAATCTGAGCGGATTTCATCCACGGACGCTGCTCGAACGGGATTACATCGGATTCGATTTCTACGTATTCTTCGAGTTCTTCGGAGAACTTAGCGGCACGGTTTCCGTTCCAGAAGTACGTTACGTGACCGTATTTCTGGGTTTCGGAAATGGCGTATTCGCTGATGCCGGCATTAACGAGCTGTTCGGTCAGCGTGTAATGGATTTTTGGCGGTTCCGTGAGGTATTTCTTCGGAATCTGCGCATCGGCATCGTACTGCAGCATGCCCGCAAATTTTACGTTAGGAACTTTTACGCGATCGAACTTGTCGAACGATTCATCGGCATCGAAAGCGATGGAAATTTCCTGAGCGCGGTCGCCGCGGAAGTTGAAGAGGATAACGGAATCGTTGTCATTGATCGTTCCTTTCGGATCGCCGTTTTCATCGACAACGACAAAGCCTGGCAGGTCCTGGTCAACGACGCCGGTTTCTGCACGGTACGTTTCAATGGCTTCGGTTGCGGATTTGAAATTGCGTCCAAGGCCGCGCACGTGAATCTTCCAGCCTTCTTCAACCATTGGCCAGTTGGCTTCGTAACGGTCCATCGTGATTTTCATGCGTCCGCCGCCGGAAGCGATCTGAGCGTCGAAGTCGGCATCGTTGAGATCGTTCATGAAGCTTTCGATTTCATCGACGTATTTCAGTGCGCTCGTTTCCGGAACGTCACGTCCGTCGAGCAGGATGTGCAGACGTACGCGTTTCACGCCTTCTTTTTTCGCCTGAGCGATCAGAGCCTTCAGATGATTGATATGGGAATGAACGTTGCCGTCCGAAAGAAGGCCAAGGAAATGCATGGTGGAATCGTGTTCCTTTACGTTGTTTACGAGTTCTTTCCATGCAGCGGATTCGAACATTTCGCCGGATTCGATGTTCTCGTTAACGAGTTTGGCACCCTGCGAGTAAATCTGTCCGCTTCCGATGGCGTTGTGACCAACTTCCGAGTTGCCCATGTCGCCGTCTGTAGGCAGACCTACAGCCAGACCGTGCGCACGCAGTTCTGTGTGCGGGCAGGTTTCCCAGAGTTTGTCGAGATGCGGTTTGTATGCCATTTTTACGGCATTTCCAAGAACGTTGTCAGACAGACCTACGCCGTCCATGACAACAAGAACTACAGGTTTTTTAACCATTTCAATATTTCCTCCTGGTTTATCCTCTTTATTATAGCGATATGCGCTTCGACCCGCCTTGAAAAACCAATTTTCTGCCCGCATTTTCAGGCATGGATAGTTTGCTTAAAAGCCTTCTTTTCACCGGGCATGCCTGGCGCTTTTAAAAACGGCGGCGCCTGTTTCATTCGAGAGAAACAGGCGCCGTTTTGTACACATACTTCAAAAGCGAAAAACGTTTTCTTCCATACAGACGTTTCAAAAGGATTTCAGGCGACCGGACTTCCTCCACATCCGCGTGCTTTTCCACGCGTCTTGCGCAAAGAAAAGCCAGTATGCCATCCAGAAGCAGAAAGGCCAGCGCCATCTTGTAAATGATTCGAACCAGATCCGCGCCTTGAATTGTCGGACTGTCCAGAAGTGAAATGAAACCGGGTTCGAACACAAACAGCAGGCCCGCCGCAGTCAGCTGTACGATCAGCGCGCACGCAATGCCGGTCGCGATGAAAATCAGCCACTCCGAGCGGCCGTTTCTGTGGCCATAGGCTATGCCGAAGGCGCCGGAAAGCATATAGGCGATCCACTGGACAATCACCTCAATGACAAACGCCAGGACCATCTGGCGTGCATCGACATCCAGAATGCCCCCAGTCTGAATTTCCGCGAAATCGTGCAGAACAAACGGCAGGGCCACCATAGCCGTAAAAAGCGCGATCAGAAGCAGAAGCGTAAGCAGACTCGTCACAAACCAGGACCAGTAAATGGTTTTCCGGCTGTAAGGCAGCGTACGAATGAGATACGCTCTGGCGCTGTAAAAGCAGTCCGCAAACAGCTTCCAGATTTGAAAAAACGCTTAGAAGACCAGCGCCGCGCTCATCACAAATACCGCAATCAAAAGCAGATGACAGAGCAGCGAATAAAAGCGGCCGCTCCAGTCCAGACTGACCAGAATAAGCCATACGCTATAAACGATCAGCTGAATCAGCCAGACCGGAAGCAGACGCTTTCCGATCTGGGCAGTAAAGGTTTCGGTCAGTTTTTTCATAGCAGTGTCTCCACGAAAATCTGTTCCAGCGATTTTCCCTGTTTCTGACGAAGCGTATCCGCGTCTTCGTCCAGAACGATTTTTCCGTGCCGCAAAATGAGCGCCCGATCGAGGATGCGTTCAATTTCGCCGATCATATGCGTGCTGATCAGAATGGATGCTTCCGGACTGGAATGTTCCAGAATCAGATCGAGAATTTTCTGTCTCGCGACCGGATCGACACCGCCGATCGGCTCATCGAGAATATACAGTTCGGCCTTGCGGCTTAGTACCAGAATCAGCTGCTGCTTTTCCTGCATGCCCTTGGACATCGATTTAATCGGCTGATTCAGATCCAGATCCATCGCTTCCATGAGCCGGCAGGCTTTTTTGCGATCAAAATCCGGATAGAACTTTTCAAAAAAGCGAAGAGTTTCCTTTCCGTTGGCGTTCAAATCCAGATACGTTTTTTCCGGCAAATAGGAAATGCGCAGATGATCCGAGGGATCCAGCTTCTTTCCATCGGCGGAAATCTCTCCCTGCTCATAGACGAGCAGATCGTTGATGCACTTGATCAGCGTACTTTTTCCAGCGCCGTTCGGGCCAAGCAGACCGGTAATCTGTCCGGGTTCGAGCGTAAACGACACATCCTGAAGCACCGGGCGGTTTCCATACGATTTACTGAGATGACGAACGTTCAGTTCCATCATTTACTCCTTCCTTCAGAAGGCGGATGCTTTCTGACGCGGAAAATCCAAGAGCCTGCATTCCACGCAAAAACGTTTCGCAGAGCGTTTTTGCGGCTTCTCTTTTTTGTCCTGCCAGGGTTTCCGGATTGTCGCAGACGTACTTTCCGCTGGTACGCCGTGTTCCAATCAGGCCCTGACTCTCCAGCCTGGCCAGCGCTTTCTGAACAGTATTGATATTTGTCCGGCTTTCGAGTGCAATTTCCCGAACGGACGGCAGCTTATCGCCAGGGGCGAATTCTCCCCGAACGATGGCGCCTTCGAGAATAGAAGCCAGCTGCAGATATACAGGCGAGTCGTTTCGAAATGAATAGTCCATAATCTCTTCCCTCTGTCTTATCTGTATCACTTGGGTAATACAAAGATACAGCTTGGCATTTCCGATGTCAATGCCTTTGTCGGGCCGTATTTCCCGTTTCGCCACGGAATCAAAAACTGTATACCCGACGCAGTATGCGTCTATTTTAGGCCGAATCCATGACCGCCTGCGGATTCTGATTCGTGCAGTTCCGTCCAGTCCCCTCCGTTTTGGGCACAAAAAAACCCGGCATGACCTCAACGGGTCATACCGAGCGATTTAAATTCAGATTGAAGAGAGAACAGAGTCGGTTCTAGTCTTCTTTTTCAAGCGTCGTCTGGCGAAAGCGGGAAAGGAAATGTTTCGTTCTTTCGTTTTTCGGATGTTCGAAGACTTCATCCGGCGTGCCTTCTTCGGCGATGACGCCCTGATCCATGAAAATGACGCGATCGGATACATCTTTCGCAAACTGCATTTCATGCGTTACGACGATCATCGTCAGACCGGACTTGGCCAGGTCTTTCATGACTTCGAGAACTTCGCCGACCATTTCCGGGTCGAGCGCGGACGTCGGTTCATCGAACAGCAGCACTTCCGGATCCATGGACAGTGCTCTGGCAATCGCGACGCGCTGTTTCTGACCGCCGGAAAGCTTGGTGGCTCCCTTATCGAGGAAGTTCGACATACCTACGCGATCGAGATGCGTTTTGGCGATGGCGACCGCTTCTTCCCTGGAGCGCTTGAGCACCTTGCGCTGACCGAGAACACAGTTGTCCAGAACGCTCTTGTTCTGAAAGAGGTTGAAGTTCTGGAAAACCATGCCGACTTTCGAACGATAGCCGTTCAGATCGCCTTTGAGAATGTCCTGACCGTGGAACGTGATCGTTCCCGAATCCGGGATTTCGAGCAGGTTGATGCAGCGAAGAAGCGTACTCTTGCCGGATCCCGAAGATCCGATGATGGAGACTACTTCGCCTTTGTTAATGGAGAAGTCGATATCGTGAAGAACTTCCTGCTTGCCAAAGCTCTTCTTTAAATGACTGACACGAATTACAGGTTCACTCATGAGGACATCTCCATGAAAAGTTTCTTCTTTTCTTTTCCTTCGTTTTCGCGGGCGTTCATCCTGCGCTCAATGAAGCTGAGCAGCCAGGTAGCGAGCGTCGTAAGAACCAGATACAGAACGGCTGTATCGAGGTAAATTTCCGCGAAACGCATGTTGCTTCCCGCGATGGAAGACGACTGGAAGAACAGCTCCGTTACGGAAATAGCGTTCATCATGCAGGAGTCTTTCAGATTGACGATCAGCTGGTTGCCGATAGCCGGGAAGGTATTTTTGATGGCCTGCGGGAAAATAACCGAGACCATGGCCTGGAAGCTGGACATGCCGACCGCTTTGCAGGCTTCTAACTGGCCGGGATCTACGGACTGGATGCCAGAACGCAGAATTTCAGCCATGTAGGCGCCGGTGTTGATCGAGATGATCACAAAACCGGCCGTAATCGCATTCCAGTGAATGACTGGAAGCAGAAGGTAATAAATGAAGCAGGCCTGAATCATCATCGGCGTACCGCGGAAAACCCAGATGTACAGGCCGGTGATGCCGCGTCCGAACTTCTTCAGTCCTTTCATGAAGGAAGAATCGAGCGGATCAACAGGAACGGAGCGGATGGCGCCGACAATCAGACCGATCAGAAAACCGAACACTGTGCCGACGATCGCAAAGGCGATCGTAACTTCGACACCGTGCCAGAACATCGGCCAGTTATTGACGAGCGCCCGCCAGGCGTAAGACCAGTCAATACTCATACGGCTTATTCACCAGTCGTCGGCGCGTTCAGTACGGCATCCTGCATCATGGATTCGCGCTCTTCGGTTGTGATTTTGTCTAAAGCGTCCTGAACGGCTTTGAAGCTTTCGGTATCGCGGGTATTGTTTTTCAGACCGATGGATACGGATGTATCGACATCAAAGCCCTTGCCGTCTTCAAACGTGATGTACGTCAGATCCGGGTTGGCCTGCACGATGCCTTTGGCAACCGGAAGCTCAGCGGTAATCGCTTCGGCTTCTCCGGACTGCAGAGCCAGAATCAGCTCCGGATAGCGTGCTTTTGGAACGACGTGGATAACGCCGTCGATCTGATCGATGACGGTATCGTAGTTGGTGTTTTTCTGGCCGATGACTTTGTGGCCGGAGAACTGCTGAATATCGGTAAAGGAAGCGGCTTCGGAATCCTTCGGTACGATCATGACCATTTCGCTTTCGGAATACGGGGTTGTGAAGTCAATGCCTTCTTCACGTTCTTCGTTTGCGGTCATTCCGGCAACGATGGCATCAATTTCACCGGATTCAAGGGCTGGCTGCAGGCCGTCCCAGTCGATTTTTTTAATGACAAGATCCTTGCCCATTTCGTCGGCGAGCTTGCGGGAAATGCGAACGTCGTAGCCGTCGCAGTAGCCGGCGCCGCTGGCCAGAGGAACCGTCGTATCGGTTTCGGTTGTGGTCTGCCAGTTAAACGGGGCGTAGCCGCATTCCATGCCGACGGTAAAGGTATTGGAACTGTCGCTGGTCTGCGCTGGTGCAGATGAGCATCCGGCAAGCATCATCATGGCAATGGCCGCTGCTGCAATCGATGATTTTTTCATGTATTTTTCTTCTCCTTATTCAAACGAAAATCAGAAATGAAAAAAACTGCGGTATCCGCAGTCAAAAAGATGAAGTTAAGATAACACCTCTTCGACCGAAGGAGTCTGCAAAGTATTTCCCTGCAGCCCAAGATCAGCCCCTGCCGGACCTGTCTTTCGGCGATGATTGCCTTTCCCTTTCTTCTTCGAATGCCTTCTCCAAAAGGTACTATTCTGCACCGCTGCCTCTATCTTTTTCCTGTTTCGTAAGTTGCACTCATACTAGCAAGCCCCCGATAGCCTGTCAAACGGATCCCCCAAAAATCCAGAACCGGCACCCTCACGGCGCAAAAAGGACGGGATTTTCTCCTTTTGAACACTCTTTCCTGAAAAAAAGTCCTTTATTCTCATTCTGTCTGCTTTCCTCAACCAATCAGTTTGCCATCGTTCATCCTTGCCGGACAGAACCAAAACTTTATAGCCGTTCGCCTTTTCGCTCGGTCTGCGCATCCGCCCTTTGGACCGTCCTTTCCCATGTCGTCTGAAATTGTCGTTTGAAATCGTTCCGCGAAAACGGCTGCTTCAAAAAACGAATAGACAATCCGCAATGAGAATACGTCCATTTTTAAACATCCGTTGAATGTAACCGCTTAACCGGCCAAAATAAAGAAGATGGAGCCGCTTGCCTCTGTTCCCCCGGCCTGTGCGTTTTCAGGCCATGCAGACCCGGGCGGCTTCTTGCTGAAAAGCAGGAAAGGAAAGATATGAACAAAAGGTACAGACTGCTCAGTCTGCTCTGTTCCGGCGCCATGGCGATGCAAAGCATTTCCGCTTTTGTACTCCCGATTTCGGCTGCAGAAAGCGCTCCGGATCAGACGGTTCGCGTACAGGCTGCCAAAGCGTCTCCGTTTCACGATACGGACGGCGACGGCCTGGGCGAATTCGAAGGCTGGGGCACTTCGCTTTGCTGGTGGGCCAACCGCATCGGCTCAAGCGAAGCCCTGACTTCGGACACGGCAGAGAAGTTTTTCTCCGATGACGGACTCGATCTGAACATCGGCCGCTACAACCTGGGCGGCGGAGACAGCACGATCGCTTCGCTCTCTCCAAACGAAAACGCCGTTCTGTGCACGCTCGAAGAAGGAAGCGCGCCGTCCTTTGGCGGATCCAAAATGCAGATTTCTTCGAAGACGTACAACGATTCGACGCGCTGGCAGAAAACGGACCGCGATCTCGGACTTCTCAAAGGCGCAAAGCTTGGCACTCTTAAGGAAATCGGCTGGATCGGACCGATCAACGGCACGGTAGGCAATGCGGACATGCTGACGTATACCGTTCAGGCAGAAAAAACCGGAACGTATACCGTCAAAGTGCTGGTTAAACTGGACGGTACGCACAACCGCGGCGTTTCCCTGCAAGTCAATCACGACAAAATTTACTCCGCTTCCACAGAGGAAATCGAAAAGAACATCATGGCCGTACAGGGGAACGTGAAATTTTATATAGCCGTTCTCGAAAATGTGGAACTGGCTCAGGGCGAAAACACGCTGCAGCTTGGAGGAAACACAGCTTCTTCCAACACGTACATGCACGACTACATCGAGATGGCGGTCATCCCGGAGGATCAGGTTCTCGAAGACGGCACGCAGGATCCCGGACTGCATCAGAGCCACATTATTCGCTCGGACTCCGCAGTCCCCGGCTACTGCACCAACATCACCCCGATCGTCATTACCGAGGAACACCCGCTCAGCTGGTATGTAGAAAACTTCACCCGGGTCGATCCAGACTGCGGATATGCCTGGAACTATGACTGGGAGGCCGACAAGGATCAGCTGAACGTGCTCAAGGCGGCGTCTTCGGCGTCCGGTCAGGATTTCATTGCGGAAATTTTCTCCAATTCCCCGCCGTATTTCATGACGGAATCGCTCTGCTCTTCCGGAAACTACACCGCCAGTCAGAACAACCTGCGCACAGACAGCTACGACGCCTTTGCAACGTACATGGCAGATGTCATCGAACATCTCCATCAAAACGGAGTGACGTTTGAGAGCGCGTCGGCGTTTAACGAACCGAATACCGATTACTGGGGCGCCTATTCCAGCAAACAGGAAGGCTGCCATTTCGACGCAAACGCCATTTCGCAGATTCTGGTCCGTCTCAACGCAAAGCTGGAAGAAAAGAACATTGATCTCCAGCTGAGCGCGTCTGATGAAACGAGCATCG
Source organism: uncultured Allobaculum sp. (assembly GCF_948576815.1). NCBI lineage: Bacteria > Bacillati > Bacillota > Erysipelotrichia > Erysipelotrichales > Erysipelotrichaceae > Allobaculum > uncultured Allobaculum sp. The sequence goes on along the minus strand of NZ_CAPAEZ010000015.1, from coordinate 27,473 downwards.
ATACGCAGATCACCACGTACAACGCACTCAGCAGCGAAGCAAAAACCGTAGTCGATCGCATCGATACGCACACGTATGGCGGAAGCAACCGTGCCGGTCTGCAGGCTTTAGCGAAAAAAGAAGAGAAAAATCTCTGGATGAGCGAAGTGGACGGCGGCTTTACCGCCGGAAGCAATGCCGGCGAAATGAGCGCGGCTTTAGGTCTTGGCAAGCGCATCATTACCGATGTCAACGGCCTCAACTGCTCCGCCTGGATTTTCTGGAATCTGATCGACAAGCATGCCGATAATTCCGAATACGGCCAGAGCTGGATTTCGTCTTCCAATGGCATTGATAAAGCCACGCTCGAAGATCTCGGCTGGAACGGTCAGACCGGCGGCTACTGGGGCGTCGCGGCTGCCGATCATAACACCGGCCGCCTTGCCCTTTCCATGAAGTACTACGGCTTTGGCCAGTTCACCCGCTACATCCGTCCGGGCTATACGATTCTCGCTTCCAGCGACAGTACGCTTTGCGCCTATGACCCCGACGAGCAGAAAGCCGTCATCGTCGCCATCAACGACAAAGCCGACGCACAGACGATGCAGTTCAACCTGGGCGATTTCAGTCATGCGCCAGGCAAGGTCACCGCGATCCGTACGAGCGGCTCAATGGAAGAGGGCGAAAAATGGAAAGACGTCAGCGAAGAAGCTCTCGCCTCGAAAGATGATCATTCCGTAACCGCAAATCTGAAAGACAATTCCATTACGACGTACATCATCGAAGGCATCGGCAAGCCAAAACGCATGCTGGAAGATAGCGGCGCTTTGCGTACCGATCTCTCCTTTGATGTCCAGGACGGAGAAAGCGCTCTGCGCGATCAGTCCGGCTATGGGCTGGATGCGCCTCTGACCAGCCTGGACAGTGCCGACAGCGCAAGCTATGGCGAAGCCTCGATTTTAAGCTTCAGCCAGAACGGCTACGTCACGCTGCCCAAGGGCATGATCGAAGACGGAAACGCCTTTACGATCAGCCTGAGCGCCTATGCGCCGCAGACATCCAGCCACTGGCTGCTGACGCTTGGCAGCAAGGAAGGCGTATGGCCAAACGTCGACAACTATTTCTTCCTGACGCCAAAGAGCGGACAGGGCGGCTACACGGATAAAATTCTTGCCGCCATCTCGCAAAGCGGCGAAACCCGTCTGCCCGTCAATACCGACAAAGTCGCCTCGAACACCGCGTTTAATACGTATACCATCGTCTCGGACGGTTATACGATCACAGTGTATCTGGATGGCGAAAAAGTCACCGAACTCGACCACTCCAAAGACTGGAGCCAGATTTTAACCGGCGATCGCGACGGCTATATCGGAAAATCGCTTTATACGCCCGATCCTCTCTTCTCCGGTGCAGCAGCTTCCTTCAAAGTGTGGAACAAGGCCCTGAACAGCGAAGAGCTCGCACAGGCCTGGAAGGAAGAGCCCAATAAGGACGACTGCATGAAAGCCGCCCTGGCGCAGGCGATTTTAAACAAAAACAAGAGCGTCGATGCGATCGACTCCGATCTGAACTTACCAGCGCAGGTCTATGGACAGAACGTCACCTGGAGCGTTTCGGAAAATGATGCGATTTCCGCAGACGGCAAGTACACGATGCCGCTGGCCGATACGAAAGCAAGCATCACCGCAGCCTTCACCGGCACCGATACATCCTATGTTCTGGATCTGAACGTGCCCGGCGAAGATCCCGACAAAATTGTTTCGGATGCCAAAGCCGAACTGTCCATTCCGAACGCCGACAACATCAAGGGAAACATCAGGCTGCCCGTTCATCTGGGCAAAGCGTCGATTACCTGGTCGATGTCCGAATCGGGAAACGGCATTCTCGATCTGAGTGAAAAAGAAGCCAGCGTCCCTGGTTATGGCAAAGTTCCTGCCGGCGTCATCACCCGTCCGGCAAGCGATACGAACGTCACCTTAACCGCGACGATTTCCTACAAGAACACAACCGAAACCAAAGTCTTTGATCTGACGATCAAGGCCGCGCCGAAGCAGCAGGAAATGACGGATTATTTCTTCGCCTATTTCACCGGCGAAGGAAAAGCCGACGGCGAACAGATTTACTTCTCCGCCAGCCAGGACGGCCTGAACTGGAACGACCTCAACGACGGCAAGCCTTCGCTCGTATCGTCTCTGGGCGAAAAAGGCGTCCGAGACCCGTACATTTTGCGTTCTCCCGAAGGCGACAAGTTTTACATCATCGCCACCGATCTCAAAATCAACGGCAACGGAAACTGGGATCGCGCCCAGAAAGCCGGCTCGCAAAGCCTGCTCGTCTGGGAATCCGATGACCTCATCGACTGGGGCGAACCGCGTCTGGTCGAAGTGTCTGCATCGATTGATGCCGGATGCACCTGGGCCCCGGAAGCTGCGTACGATCCGCTGACGGGCGAATACATCGTCTACTGGTCCAGCAAAGTCAAAGGCGACAATTACGCCAAGCAGCGCGTCTACTATACCCGTACCCGTGACTTCTGCACGTTCAGCGAGCCGCAAGTATGGATCGACAAGGATCAGTCTTCAATCGATACGACCGTTATTGCTCATAACAATGCCTACTACCGTCTGACCAAAAACGAAGGCGGCGAAACGAACAGTCTAGGCGCGAAAACCAAGACGCTGTTCCTGGAAAAATCCGATACGCTTCTTGGCGAGTACACCCACATCGCTTCCGATTCGCTCAACGCCAACCAGTATGTCGAAGGTCCGGCCATTTACAAGCTCAACGCCGACGACAGCGCCAGCGACAAATGGATCCTGCTGGCGGATGACTTTGGCGGCATCGGCTACTACCCGCTTGAAATTTCCGATCTGGACTCGGGCACTTTCACAAAACTTGAAAGCGGCTTTAAGATGCCGTCCGGCGCCCGTCACGGAACGCCGATCGCCATTTCGGCCGAAGAATACGACCGCCTGATGAAAGCAAACGGCCAGGCGGAACCCGTAAACACCTGGTATTCGACATCCTCCAAGAGCGGTCTGCCCGAAACCGTCACCATCGGTCATTCCAGCTATCCGGTGACATGGCAAAACGAAGATTTGTGGAGCAGTCATAAAGCCTTCGATACGGTTACGATTAGCGGCACTGCCGTTCTGGATGAAGCGAAAAACGAGACTATGAAGGTTTTCGCTTCCGTTCAGCTGATTCCGGAAAACATGGAATACATGATCGATTGCAACAACCCCGACTCGCTTTCCCACAAATACGCTCTCGCGTCTTCTTCCCAGATGAAAAACACCGTCAGCGAACAAGTCAAAACGGACGAAAACACATGGGGATCGCTCTCGAGAATCGGCGAAAACAGCGGCGATGTCGACATGGTCGCCTTCTCCCAGACCAGTCTGGAAAACCCGTATACCGGCGGATACTGGGCGCGAGGCGGCAAGACGATTTCGTATGCGCTGACGCTTCCTAAAGGCGACCATACGATTTACGTCGGCGTCAACGGCTGGTGGAGCGTCAGCCGCACGATGAAACTGGACGTGACGACATCCAAAGGCACTTCCAAACTCATGGACTGCAACGTCACCAGTTCGAAAGAAACGCTGCACAGCGCCAATATTCATCTTGATCAGGAAGAAACGATTACCCTGACCCTTTCCAAAACGGACAATCAGGATCCGATTCTTTCCTGGATCGGCGTTTCCCTTAAGACCAGCCCCGATAAGACCCAGCTCGAATCCCTGCTTGCCGAAGTATCGGCCCTGAATGAAACCGACTGGACACCTTCGACCTGGAGCGCCCTGCAGGCGAAACGGGAAGCCGCCCAGAATACAGTTTCTAATCCGAATGCGAGTGAGGAGGACGTCAGGGCTGCACTCTCCGCACTGCAGGCAGCCAGAGACGCGCTGAAGCGCCAGTGGAGCGTCACCTTCAAAAACGGAACAACTGTCCTGAAGAAGGCGTATGTCGAAGACGGCCAGAGTGCTGAAACGCTCGCTCCAGCCGCTTCGGAGGTTACTGTTCCCGAGGGCAAAGTGTTCATAGGCTGGACGCCTGCGTTTGGACCGGTTCATGCCATGAAGGAATACACCCCTGTCTTTGAAGACGCGCCAATCGTGGTGGATAAAGAGGCTTTGCAGGCACGCGTCGATGCGATTGAAGCGGAACAGCTTGCTCTGCGTCCCGATGAAAATCACAGCTATGTAAAAGCTTCATTTGAAGCGCTGAATACCGCTCTGGATCAGGCAAAACGCGTTCTGAATGACAGCGACGCCCAACAGAAGACGGTCGATGCCGCGCTCGAATCGCTTAATACCGCCCGTTCGAATCTCACGCTGGTCGACCTGACGTTTGTCCGGCTGACCCATAACAAGTATGAGTCGCTCAACCTGTCGCTCTTTAAGGCGGATGGAAAAGCGGCTCTTACAGAGGCTGCATCGGCTGCCAAAGCGCAGATCGACAATCCGACCAGTCAGAAGGCTGTCAATGACGCGGCCAGTGCTCTGAACCAAACCCTTTTGAAACTGCGCAAAAATCCAGAAGATCCAAAAGCGAATTTCTAATCGTTCCGATTCTATTCGAACAGTTTCTGGAAAATAGAACGAAGATCAATTCTCCTTTACGGATTTTCATCCGGTGTTCTGAACTTTTAAGAATGTCGTCCTTTGTGCCGGCATTCTTTTTCTCTGTCCGGATTTTTTCTGTTCAGATTTTTTCTTTCTGGACTTTCTTTCTTTCGCAAAAAAGGCTTTGCCGCCTGGCTGTTCAATGCGAGCAGCAGGCAGACAAAGCCTTTTCGTATGCAGTGAGGATCAGAAATCGGATTCGAATTTTGCAAATCCGGATTCCGATCACAATTTCGTTTTTTGCGGTTCGCTAATCCTGGACGTGAATTTTCATGCCGTTGGGATTGGAAGAAACGGTTATGGACGATTTTGTATCTTTGTTCTCGCCGGGGCGTTCTGGATAGGTTGCCCGGCGTTTGGATGCGGTGTTGAGTTCGGGTGTTTCCACGCGAATCGATTTGTTCTGCGAGGAACTGTTATTGTGCTCGGAGGAAGAAATCCAGTTTTCACGCACCGTCTTTTCTTCTTTGCTCTCCTCGACTGTGCCGTACCAGGCAATGCCTTCCTGATTCCAGCCGGCTTTTTTCAGATAGCTGTATTCGTTGGAAACCGTAGTGAAGTGGTGCGAGCCCGTTCTGGCATTCGGGTTATAGACACGGTAAACCGGCGTGCCTTCCTTCAGATCGGAATACCAGCCGATGCCTTCGTACGTCCAGCCGGCTCGAATCAGGCCGTCTTTCTCTTTGGCATCCATTGTGTAATGGTGGTCGCCCGCATTCGGGTTGTACAGGCGGAAAACCGGCTCGCCCGTCGCTGGAAGCTGCCAGGCGGTGCCTTCATCTTTCCAGCCCGCATCGCACAAGAAGGCCCATTCGTTGCGGTCGGCGGTGTAAAAATGTTCGCCGGAATTCGGGTTGTAGACGCGATACATCGTCTTAGGCACTTCGTTTACCGTGCATAACGATTTCCAGTCTTCGGCGGAACCGAAAAACTTGTTGAGATCGAGATCGCCGTCGTAGCCTTCCAGACGGCCTCTCGACGAATACTGGTGCATCCAGTATTCCTCAAAGGCGCCCGTACCGGCCCTGTCGGTAAACGTATTTTCCCGATAGCCGTTCTGCACTTCGTTCTGGCCATAGTTGGCGACCCAGAGGGGATACCCTTCTTCCGCCAGACGGCTCCAGTCCAGCGTCCGGGTGTAATAGCTGCTCATGTAAATCATGCACTTCATGCCGGACAGACTGTAGTAGGCTTTCACAAAGCGGTACGCCCAGTCGGTATCTTTCGCGCTTAACAGATCGCGCGCTTCAAAGTCGAGAATCGGCACGCCCTTGCCGATGTAGGCACGGGTTGTGCGGTAAAAAAATTCAGCTTCCTTTTCCGGCGTGTCTTCGCAGCCGCGATCATGCGCAAAGTGGTAAAAGCCAAACAGCTTGCCGCTTTCAAGAATGCTCGAGGCGTACTCGTAAAATTTCGGATCCCGGTAGCCGTTGCCGCCGGATGCCTTGCAGATGATAAAATCCGCATCCATGGCCGCCGGATCGATACCGTCCTGCCAGCGGGAAATGTCAATACCGTTGAGCTTCACGTCGCTCTTGCGGTGATTGTCGAGCGGAAGAGGCATGGACGGCTTGTCTTCCTCCTGTTCGCTCGCTTCTTCCACGATTTCCTCTGTTATGACTGCCGGCGTTTCTGGAGCGGCCGGATCAGCAGTCGGAGCGGAAGGCGCAGTGTTATCGGATGGAGTGTTGTCCGGTGTGGAAGACGGTTCAAGCGGCATGGAGGATACGTCCTGCGAAGGGCTGCCCGTCTGCGGCATGGAGGAGGTGTGCGTTTCTTCCATAGGCTGAATGTCCTGCGCATGCACAGGAAGGCCGCCCAGCACCAGACCGCCGGCCAGCGAGGCCTGCAGAAGCCTGTTTCGTGTTGTTTTATAGTTCATAATGCAATCTCCTTTTGCGCGTTTTTGATGAATTTTTTTTGCGCTGGATTCAAATTTCTCTGCTGCGCTTTTCCCTCGCGGGCTCGTCAACCCGGCTGAAAGCCAGGTCGCGGGCAGAGGGGAAGCCGTTTCATTGTAAAGTTTGTACAGTCCTGAAATCAAGATTCGAAAGACATTTTAAGCGCAGCGGCAGAGCGGCCAAAACCATGTGCCTTTTCTTCATAGACTCGTTCTTCTTCGGCTGAAGGTTTCTCTTCTCGCTGCGTTTTTTCTCTGGCTGCCTTCCCTGACTGAATTGGAAACAAAAAGCCAGTCCCAAAACAGGACTGGCCAGGTTCGAAAAGGTGATGCAAAACTAGTCTTGCGAAATGATGGTATTGATCTGATCCTGCGCGATCATCATGGAAACGACATCGAGACCGAAGATCGACAAAATCAGCATGAGTACCGCGTTGTTGGACTGACGACGGCCGGAGCAGTCATACAGCAGGTTACCCAGCTTGTAGAAGTAGTAGATGAGGTACAGACCGCAAGTCACGATCGTCAGCAGGATAACCGACATGGCAGACGGTCCATGCGGCTGGCCTTTGGCTGCAGCAAGACGATTGGAGTCTTCTACGAGCAGATAGAGCCAGACGATACTGAAAATACCGCAGGTCAGAATGCTTCCGAGCAGATACAGTACGGGGTTGCGCGGGGTAATGTAGGCGGTGGAAGAATTGCCTGCGTTCGAGCGAAGATCCGGCTGGGAACGGCGCGGCGCAGTCGACTGCGCAGGCAGATAGGCGCGCAGTTCGGTAGCGGAAAGGTTTCTCCAGTCTTCAAAATCGCTTTTCCAGACAAGGGATTCGCCGTCAAGAATACCCTGACGGATGTAGCCGATCATAACCGTTTCCGAGAACGGTCCATAGGAGCGGCCGTTTACAGCGTAGTACCATTCCTGCGCCTGCGAGCTGTCGCCATACGTTTCAGTAGTCGAAGAATAGGAACCGGACATGCTGGTCTGGGTACTCTGCGGCGTGCTCGTATCCGTAAAGGCGTTCGTACTGGACGCTGCAGCGGTTTCGGACTCGGCCGGCATTTCAGCAGGCTCACTTTCCTGATAGAGCGGTGTGGATTTCAGGCGGGTCCATTCTTTCATGCCACGCGTCCACACGTACGTATCCGGACCGAGGTCGCCTGAAACGATCCGATTCAGGAAATCGTCTTTGGAAAAAGGACCTTTGGAGGCACCGTCTTCGACGTAGTACCAGGCCTCCGTGCTTTTGGTTTCCGTTTTATTTTCAGAATCCGGAAGACGCGTCCCGCACTCATTGCAGAACCGGCTGGTATCCAGGTTTTCCGTCTGACAATTTGGACATTTTTTCATGTGAAAACTCCTTATTTTCAATAAGCAGAGCGATAACGGTCCGGTCTGTTTGCCGGAACATCGTTTCCATCGCTGTATACAGAACACTCCCAAGGCGGGGGCTTTGGGAATTTCACAGAAATTGTGCCACAGAAACATGAAAATAATCTTAACGGGCTGTCTTTTTTCCTGAAAATTTCCCGATCGTGAACAGGAGGATAAAAGCTTTCCCTCTTTTTACCGGACCGGTTCGACCGTTTTCTTCTTTTTTCGGATTCGTGCACGCTCAGCCAAACTTGATAGAATAAGAACATGCAAATCATTCATTCTGTCCTGATCGGACTTGAAAATACGCTTCTCAACCAGTTTGGAGACATTCCTCCAGCCACCATGTCCATTCTCGAAGATCTGCATTCCAAGGGGATCGTCCTTGGTCTGTGTTCTCAGCGCGATGCCCGCTGGGTTCTTCATTTTCTGGAGCGCAAACGAATCGACAGGATTTTTTCCTACGTTCTTGCCGCCGAAGGCAGCCAGTACGTTTCCCTGCCTGAAAAAAAGATCATCAGCCTGCACGCGTTTAATCCAAAAGAAGCCTGCGAACTGCTGACGAGTCTGTCGACGCTGGAATCCGACCTTTCTCTGAAAATCCCCTGCGCCCGCATCATCGACAGCGGCCGCCGCTACCTGTGCGATCATCCGGGAACGTACGCTTTTCTGTTCGCTTTGCGCGAGCACCTCTACCCGGTTCGTTCCGTCGATTTCAATACGCTCAAATCGGAATCGTCCTATCACCGTCTGCTTCTGATCAGCTCCAAGGCGCTGATCAACCGGATCCGCCGCAAGAAAGAGCTCGAAGCCTATCCGGTCTGCCGCGTCTTCCCGACCGTTCTGGAAATTTACCCGCGCGGCAGTTCGCTTTGCGAAGCCTTTGCACTGGCCCAGAAGGAATTTCATTTCTCAGCCGAACAGACGCTCTGCTTCGGCTCGCTGAGCGTTGAAAAAGCGCTGCTGAAGGAAACGTTTGGCATCGCGATGAAAAACAGCCCGAAATCCGTCATCGATGTCTGCCGAAGAACGACCAAGTACAACGCGGGACAAAACGGAATCGCCTATATGATCAACGTCCTGCTCATGGAGAAAGCCTGTGTTTTTCGAAAGCCGAACGGAAAAGCCCGTTAACGAAGACGCGCTGGGCATCTCTTCGTCAGTCTGGCTGATTGCGGACGGAGCGAGCGCGCTCAAGGGCGGCAATCGCATGCAGACGGGATCGGACGCGGCGTGGCTGGCGCGGTCCATTGCCCGATCCGCGAAACGCTTTGAAAATCTGGACGCGTCCATCGAATCGATTCTCAAAATCATTCTAAATGAGCTTTCCGCAGCGTTTGGAGAGTGCCCCGAAGACGAAATGCCTTCCTGTACCGTAAGCATCGTGCGCGCCAGTAAGCGTACCCAGGCCTTTGAATATTTCATTCTGGGCGACAGTCCGCTGCTGTTTGCCTTAAAGGATCGTCCGCTTCGTCTGGTCGACGAGCGTGTCGGTTTCTTTGACAATAAGGTTCTGGAAGCGATGGCCCGAATCCGTCAAAACGACGATCTTTCCTTAAAAGCGCTTCGGGCGCTTCCCGAAATTCAGTCCATGCTCATCGCCAACCGCGCCCGCAAAAACAATCCAGAAGGCGGCTATCCGATTGTCGATCTGAACGCCAGCTGGTTTGCCCCGCTGACGGGTTCCATTCCCTTTGACGAAGTAAACGGATTTGCGCTGTACAGCGACGGCTTCGATCAGCTGCAGGGTTTTCTTCACGAAAGCGATGACGATTTTGTTATAAGGCTGCAAAACGATCCCGCAGGCGCCATGGATCTTCTCTGGTCGCTGCAGGAAGAAGATCCCGATGCCAGAGCGCTTCTGCGCCTGAAAAAGCGGGACGATACGTCTCTTATGGCGGTCGATGCAAAAGAGGCTCTCAAAAACCTGCAGTCCGATCTCGCAAAATGAAACGAAAATACTGAAGAGGGTGCCTTTTACGGCCCCTTTTTTCATACACTTTTTCGTCGCTGCTTTTTACATCGATTTTGCCGGCGGCTTTTTGACCAAAACAAAAAGCAGTCCTCGCTTTGGCAGAAACCGAGACAAAGACTACTTTCTTTTGAATGGATACGGATTCGTATGCGCGTTACTTTTTCGAGACGATATGATCCTTGTCCTTGAAAATCGAATTGGCAGGGATCACATGACGGACACTCGAGAGCGGATAAATGTTCGTATGGCGGCCGATTACCGTTCCCGGATTGAGAACGGAATTGCAGCCGACTTCTACATCGTCGCCCAGCATGGCGCCAAATTTTTTCAGACCGGTTTCGATTTTTTCCTTGCCGTCGCTGACGACAACCAGCGACTTGTCGCTTTTTACATTGGACGTAATCGAGCCTGCGCCCATATGCGAGCGATAGCCGAGAATGGAATCGCCGACGTAGTTGTAATGCGGAACCTGAACGTGATCAAAAAGGATCACGTTTTTTAATTCGGTGGAGTTGCCGACCACGCAGTGCGCACCGACGAGCGCGTTGCCGCGAATGAAGGCTCCTGGACGCACTTCGGTATCCGGACCGATAATGCAGGGTGCTTTTAAAACCGCGGTCGGTGCGATCTCTGCACTTTTATGAACGAAAATACCTGGTTCCTTTTCTTCATACTCCGCCGGCAGATCGTGACACAGCGTCAGAATCAGTTCATTGATTTTTCCTAAAGCCTGCCAGGGGTATTCAAACTGATCCAGCCAGTTTTTGGCCAGGGAATGTTCATGGGTATACAGATCTTTGGTTTTATACATAAAGCGCCTCACACTTCTTTTTTAATGCTGATTACTGTCCGGCCGGTACCAGTTCCGGCTGAACTTCATTTCCCGCATCCTGTACGATGCCGTTTTCTGCCGCTTCGGGCTGCGTTTCCGGCTGGGCTGCTGGATCCGATTCTGCATTGGGTTCGGCAGCCGGTGCCGGTTCATCGCTTCGTTCGATGCGGGACGTCTGCGGTTCGTGGCCGCTGAGAATGGACTGAATCGCCGTCTTCGCCTGATCCAGCGATTCCGGATCGGGAATTAACATGTACGCCGAATCGCGAAGAACGGCGGAATACTGGGTCTGGTATTCCCCGGAAACGGTCGAATACCAGCACGTGAACGGTTCCGGTTCAAGAACGTACTGCCATATGAGCGTGCAGAGCTGTTCGTAGTTGAACGATGTGATCATCGATCCGTCGAGAATACGAAGCAGGGACGGAATGTTCGTAAACGAAATCTGCTTTCTGGCCTGGGCAAGATCGCAGAACATGACAAACTGGTTCAGTTCCTGGTCGAAATCGTTTCCGGAGTAGTTGGACAGGGAGCCGAGAATCTGACGGATTTTCGGTCCGGATACGCCTTTATCCGGATTGACCGTAATCGCTGAAGCGATTTCGTATTCCCGTCCGCCCGACTGATACAGGCCGTCCATTTCATCAAACAGCGAAACGACCGCGGCCAGATCGACCTGAACGGTAAAATCAATCGACGTGCCGAATTCTTCTTCGAGCGCCTGCCGCTGCGCTTCGAGCGTGTAATTGGAAAGCAGACCGGCACGGTCGGCAGCGCCATCGGCCGGACAGCCCAGCGTGCCGTCGCATTTGGCCGGCAGAGCCAGCGCGCGCGGAATAACGGTGACGAGCACCTGATGCGCCGTCGGGTTGACGGTCAGCAGCATCGTCATTGTCGACGTGTACATCTGGGTATTCAGCCGCGTATCCGAAGCGGAAACCAGAACGGTATACGGCTGCGTGTTGAGATCGAGCGGCTGGTTTTCTTCGACCAGACCGGTCGACCAGCTGACGTTCAGCGCGCTTGTCAGATCGCCGTTGGACGTCTGTCCATTGGAAAATTCATGAATCAGCTTAATTTCCGTCGGCGTCAGAATGGCGGCACGTACTTTCTGGCCGCGAACGGCTTTGTTGAGCTGCTGGAGCGTGCTGTACGATTCGGTACGCACCGTCACGCCTTCTTCTTTCAGACGGTCCAGAACTTTTTCATTCGTTTCGTTGCCGCGACTGTCAAGAACGCCGACAATCTGGCCTTCCAGAGCGTCAATCGTCTGGAGCGGTACCGCGTTCGGTACGTATAATCCGGCGCTCAGCGTGTATTCCTGACCATAGTCGCTCAGCTGATCGATTTCTCTGGAAATCGAATGCACATAGCGCTGACCAAAAAAGCACGTTACGACAATGGCCACGCAAAGAAAGACGGCTGGAATGGACCACAGACGGTTTCGGGTTTCGAAAAACCAGAACCCCGCAACGGTCATAGCCGCCACGGCCAGTCCGACAATCCAGGCGGCGGCCGAAAGACGCAGCAGACCGAGTTCCAGCATCGAATAGAGCAGCCAGAACACGGCAAGCAGGCAGATCAGCAGACACCAGAGCCCCGGCTTTCGTACCAGTCTGGCAAAGCGGGAAGGCCCTTTTGGCGCTTTTGGCGTTTTTGCTTCTTTGGATACTTCGCTCTCTTTTTCCTCTTGCGCACTCGAATCGGAATTTGAATCCGCACTGGCGGCGGGTTCCGAACCGAACGGTGCAGTTTCTGTCTTCGGGCTTTCGCCGGCCTCTTCCTGGCGTTCGGCTTCTTCCATCAGACGTGTCAGCGGCTTTTCCCGTTCCAGACGATCAATCGCACCATCACTATGCGCCTCGGTTTCATTTTTATTTGTACTGGCATTCGCCGTTTTCGGTTTTACGATTTTTGGCGTGTTGGAGGCGCTGATTTTTGCTCGCCGTAAAGGCGGACTTCCAGCGGCCCGATCCCCTGTTGCGGCCGCCGAAGTCTCCGGCTGGCTGTTTTCAGGCGCCGCGGGCTTCTTTTCTGTATCCATTTCCTTTTCAGTCCCCTTTTCCATACAGCCGCTGGCTGTATTTTCACGAAAGCCGATATGGCTTTCTATCCCCATACGCATCCAGAAGATGCGGTTTTATTTTTTTCTTTTTGAGTATACGTCCTGCACCCTCCGGGAGATCTTTCATCTGCCTTTTCGAAGAGAAAGCGCAGGCTTAATGCAAAATGGCTTCCGGATCGCCTTTGATTTTTTTCAGGCGGGCGTGCAGGGAAAGCGTACGCGTCGTGCTCAGTTTATCAAACTGAATCACGATTTTTTGTGCCTGTCGATCCAGATCGAGAATGATGCCTTCTCCAAAGACAGGATGCGCGATGCGATCGCCGCTTTGCAGCTCGTTTTCGTTTTCCGACTCCCCTTTTAAAGAACGGGAGCGCAGCGAGATGAAGCGGGTCGCGGCCTGAATGAGATCTTCTGGAATCGGCGGCTGCCAGACGGCGTTTTCCAGCCCGATATCAAAGAGAAAGCGCGAAGGCATGCGATTCGATCCCGAATGCAGGATGCCCTGTGCATCGCTGAGATACAGCTCCTTTTTGGCGCGGGTCAGGGCGACAAACATCAGGCGCCGCTCTTCTTCCATCTGCGGGCGGGTTTTCGTCTGCCTCGACGGGAAAATGCCTTCATCGAGCGCCGGCAGAAAGACGGTGTCAAATTCCAGTCCCTTCGCCGTATGAATGGTCATCAGGCGTACCTGATCGCTGGTCGTCTGTCCATCAGCAGCGGAAAAGAGCGCGTTCTGGTTCAGCCACGATTCGAGCGTCGTATCTTCTCCCCACGACACTTCAAATTCGGCAGCCGCCTGCTTCAGTTCGGCAAGATTGTCGAGGCGATCCTGGGCGCCGCGCAGGCGCAGTTCCTTTTCGTAGCCGGAGCGGTCAAGCACTTCATCGAGCACCTGGCTGATCAGCCGGTCCTGCCATACCGTTTCTTCCACGACCGCGATATACTCAGCCGCTTTGGTCGACGCGAAATAGTCGCTTTCGCTGTTTTCGACGAGCGCCTGATAGAGCGAGATTTCCCTCTGTTCGGCATAGTCCTTTAAAAAGGCGATGCGGCCTTTTCCAATGTTGCGCGGCGGATCGTTGATCGTGCGCAAAAAGTCGAGATCGTCCCGGTACAGCAGCATGCGGCAGTACGAGAGCGTCGTCTTGATTTCCGCACGCGAGAAAAACGGCACGCCCGAATACACGGCGTACGGAATGTGCGCCGCAATGAGCGCGTCTTCAATCGGACGCGTTAAATAATGAGCGCGGTACAAAATGGCCATGTCACGATACGCCACGCCTTCCTCATGACGGGAAGCGATGCGCGAGGCGATCCATTTTGCTTCTTTTTCCGGCGTTTCAAAATGACCGGCTTCCACCGGTTTTCCATCCGGCAGAAAGGGTATCAGATCCTTGTCGATCCGGTTCGCGTTTTTGGAAATGAGCGAGTTGGCCGTCTTCAGAATCTGAGGCGTGGAGCGGTAGTTTTCGTTGAGCAGCACCGTCTGGCACGGATGAAAATGTTCATCAAAATCGAGCAGACGGCGTACGTTGGCGCCGCGCCACGTATAAATGGTCTGGTCGGGATCGCCGACCACAAACAGATTGTGATGAACTTTGGCCAGCGCATCGATCAGGCGGTACTGCAGACCGTCGATGTCCTGGAACTCGTCCACCATGATGTATTCAAACCGCTGCTGCCACTTGCGGGCGACATCGGGATTTTCGTCAAAGATTTTCAGCGTCAGCAAAATCAGATCGTTATAGTCGAGGCCGAAGTTTTTCTTCTGCGCGCTCAGATACCCGTAAAAAATCTGGTCCTGCGGATCGATCGCGTTTTCGTATTTTTTCTGAATGGCTGCGGGCGAGAGCGCCACGAGATCTTCCCGGTAGTTCGGCTCGTCCTTGATCTTGCGGATTTCAATCATGTCCCGCGCCTTGGAAAACGTCATGTCGTGAAGCGTCAGTCCCTTTTCGTCGTACACCTGCCGCAGAAGCTGATCGATATCCGCGTTGTCGAGCACCACAAACGATTTCGGATAGCTGATGATGTGGCTTTCCTCGCGCAGGATCATCGAACAGAGCGAATGGAACGTACAGATCGTCCCGCACTGATCGTCTCCGGTGAGTGAGCGGATGCGCGATTTCATTTCGGCTGCCGCTTTGTTCGTGAACGTAATTGCCAGAATGCTTTCCGGAATCATGCCGATCTCGATCAGAAAGGCATACCGGGCGGCGAGTGTTCGCGTCTTTCCGGAACCGGCGCCCGCAACAACCCGGACGTAGCCTTCAATGGCTTCGACCGCTTCGGTCTGCGACGGATTTAAAATGAGATCATTTTCCATGCGGACCGTCCCCTTGGGCGTTTTCCTTACTCGCGGGATTTTCGGGCAGCGCCAGCGGAACATCCGGGTGGAGTGCGGCGAGCCAGTCGGCCGCTTCCTGCACGTGCGATTTGGGCAGAGCGAGATTGAGAGCCGAAGAAACGGCGCGGGCCTCGACGATATCGTGCACGCCGCCGTATTCGCCATCGAGCGTCCACGGGATGTTTTCCCCTTTCAACCGGAACCAGGGCGACTGCACCTGCATCATGAGCGGATTGTCAAAAGAAGAGCGCATGAGGCAGGAAATGATCTGGTTGAGCTCGCTGATATTCATCGGGCGCTTAATAAAGACACCCTCGAGCAGTCCGTCGTGCCAGTTATAAATGTTTCGGGTAAACAGATCCGATCCGGCGATATAGCGGGAATTGGAAACCATGCCATACAGAAAGTCGCCCTGCAGCGAACCGCCTTCCCATTCGATTTCCAGCGTTTCACAGTTGTTTTCCCAATGGGCAAAATCCACGCGGCCAAGGGCTTCCAGAACGTAGGCGATCGAACCGAGGCGGTTTTTGCGCTCCTGCGCCGTCAGATAGGAAACCGAGGTGCCCAGACCGAAGGCGGCCACATAGGAAAAATATTCCTCGTTAAACTGACCGACATCGATGGGCGCCCACCAGTCGCCGCCCGCAATTTCAGCGGCTTCGCTCAGCTTGAGCGGAATTTCATGCGAGTTGGCAAAGTCATTGACGGTGCCGGAAGGAATATAGCCCAGCAATGGCATGTTTTTTCCAGCCATCCAGCCGTTGAGCGCTTCGTGCAGCATCCCGTCGCCGCCGCAGACGACCAGACGGTCGCAGCCGCTCAGATCCAGATTTTTCAGCTTTTCGCTGGCATCTCCCGGTTTCTGTGTCGGATACACCGTAACCAGATAGCCCATTCCCGTCATCTGATTGACGAGATCGGAGAGGCTGTTCTGAATTCTTCGGTCTCCGGCCACAGGATTGTAAAGAAGGAGCATCTTTTTCATAGTCCAATCCCCCAGTTCTGTACATTGAAACAAACGTATCGCCTTATCCTGATACAGAACAGTATAACCAAATCCGCTGGCCCCGTCCGGCTTTTCCCGGAAACGCTCTGCGAGTGTCGTCTTTGTGCAGACCCGTATACAGACACAGTCGCAAACTCGGGCGAACGGATGAAATACCAAAAAATGAATTTCTTTGTCATAATGGCATAAGGGCTCTCACTGTCCTGGAAAGGAGGAAGTCCGTGACTGCTGTCATGGCGTTCATTACGCCTTTTCTGATTTCAGCCGCACTCATTCCCCTGATCAAGCGGCTGTCGTATCCATCAGATGCCTGGGCGAAAATCAATAACCGTACCATTCATCACGGCCGTATTTCCCGGATCGGCGGCATAGCCATTTATCTGGCTTTCTCCTGTGCGCTGCTGCTCAACGGGCAGGCGGACCGTTCCATACTCGGCATTTATCTCGCCAGCTCGATGATGTTTTTCATCGGTCTTGCTGACGATTTTGTGGATCTTCCGGCCAAGGTCAAATTCATTTTGCAGGTGCTGGCGTCGCTGATTCTGCTTCACTACGGCATACGCGTCGATACCCTGCGCATCTTTGGCTGGGCCATCCGTTCGGATCTGATCTGTTCGATCTTCACCATCCTCTGGGTGGTCGGCATCACGAATGCGATCAATCTGCTCGACGGTCTCGACGGACTTTGCGGCGGCATGATTCTCATTGTGCTGGCCGTCATCTGTTCGATTTCGTTTGTCGACAAGCGCAGCGATATGGTCATCCTCTCCTTGATGCTTTCCGGCGCGGTACTTGGCTTTCTGCTCTACAACGCGCATCCCGCTTCGATTTTCATGGGTGACTGCGGATCTCTGTTTCTGGGTTCCATCGTTTCTTCCTTTTCCCTTCTCGGATTCAAATCGTCGACAACCATTACCCTTGGCCTGCCGATTCTGCTTCTCGTTTTGCCGATTATCGATACGCTCTCCGCGATCCTGCGCCGCAAGATTCATAACATTCCGGTCGATCAGGCGGACCGATCCCATCTGCACCATCAGCTGCTCAAGCGGTTTGGCCAGACCAATTCGGTCATCATCATGTGCGGCATTACGTTCCTGTTTGGCATGAGCGCGTTCATTTACATTTACAGCCGAAAAGCCGGTGTCGTTCTGATCCTGCTTCTTCTGCTCGTCATTGAACTGTTCATCGAGCGCACCGGCATGATTTCCGAATCGTTCCATCCGCTCCATTCCCTGGGACGGTGGATCTGGAAACATTGCCGTTCCCTGTTCAAGCGCAAGCCAAAGCCAGAGCCAAACGCATAAGCGCAAAAACAGATCTATGTCTTCCTTCTGTTATCTGGATTTGCGTGCCCGCTTTATCTTTGATTTGTTTCGGATGCCTTCGGGCATCCGTTTTCTTTTGCCGGTTTTTAAACGCGAAGACCGGCCTTTTCCAATCGTCCAAAAGAAAAACGCCCTGCCGGATGACAGAGCGTAAATTTCGTAAATTCGAACAGGCAGGCTTTAGCCAGATTAAGCCAGATCCATAGTTTTCAGATAGCGGGCGAGCGCATCCTGCCATGCAGGGAGTGGTTCAAAGCCTTCTGCAGCGATGCGGGAAAGGTCCATGCGGGAGTTGGACGGACGTTTCGCCTTAGCCGGATACTGATCGGAGCCGACTGGAATGACTTTTACGTGACGTCCGGTCTGGGCGAAAATTTCCTTGGCAAAATCGTACCAGGAAATGTAGTCGCCGCTGTTGGCCACATGGTACGTGCCGTATTTGTCGGTCTGAATCATATCCAGGCTCAGACGGGCGAGATCCCATGTGTACGTCGGCAGACCGACCTGATCGTCAACGACGGTAAGGGTGTCGTGGGTTTCGGACAGCTGCATCATTTTCTTGATGAAGTTGATGCCGTTGGCGCCAAATACCCAGGAAATGCGCAGAACGAAGTTTTTCGGGTTCTGGAACACGTAGTCCTCGCCTTCCGATTTGGTCAGGCCATAAACGTTCAGCGGATTTTTTTCATCATCCACTTTCCACGGTTCCGCACCCTGGCCGTCAAAGACGTAGTCCGTCGAGAAATACATCAGCGGGATGTCGAGTTCGCGGCACACTTTGGCGATATAGCCGGTTCCGGTCGCGTTGATGGCTTCTACGGTTTCAAACAGTTCGGGTTCTTCGCCCTTGTCCACCTGGGTCCAGGCGGCGCAGTGAATGACGGCGTCGTAATCGCCGCGGGAAATGACTTCTTCAACCTGATTCTGCCTGGTGATGTCCATTTCCGCTACATCGACGCCGACGGCGTCAATGCCGCGCTCCTTGGCCTGCACCATGATGTCGTGTCCGAGCTGGCCTTTTGCGCCGGTAACAAGAATTTTCATTTTCAATCCTCCTCTGTGCTCAAAACGAAAAGAAGCCGGACGGACGAAGCTGTTTCGCCCCTCCGGCTGCGGGTTCATAAGCGTGTATGCCTCAATAGCGAGACGGTTTTACTGGTCGACTCTTCCTTTGTCGACGTACATTTTCTGGAAGTAGTTTTTGTATTCTCCGTTGAGAATGTTTTTCCACCAGTCCTGGTTGTCCAGATACCACTGGAACGTTTTCTGGATGCCGGTATCGAAGTTTTCTTCCGGTACCCAGCCCAGTTCTTTTTCGATTTTTGCAGGATCGATCGCATAGCGGCGGTCGTGACCTTTACGGTCCGCTACGTATGTGATCAGGGATTCCGGCTTGTCGAGTGCCTTGAGGATCGCCTTAACGACTTCGAGGTTGCTCTTTTCGTTGTGGCCGCCGATGTTGTAGACTTCGCCTTCCTTGCCTTTGCGCAGGATCAGGTCGATGGCCTTGCAGTGGTCGAGAACGTACAGCCAGTCGCGCACGTTGGCGCCGTCGCCGTAAACCGGCAGGCTTTCGTTATCGAGCGCGCGGGCGATCATCAGAGGGATGAGCTTTTCCGGGAACTGGTACGGTCCGTAGTTGTTCGAGCAGCGGGAAATCGTTGTCGGCAGGCCGTACGTGCGGTGGTACGCCTGAACGAACAGGTCCGCAGCGGCTTTGGACGAAGAATACGGCGAGCTCGTATGGAGCGGCGTGGATTCCGTGAAGAACAGATCCGGACGATCGAGCGGCAGGTCGCCGTACACTTCATCGGTCGATACCTGATGGAAACGTTTAACGCCGTATTCTTTTGCGGCATCGAGCAGAGTCGTTGTGCCAAGAACGTTGGATTTTACGAAGATTTCCGGATCTTCGATCGAGCGGTCGACGTGGCTTTCGGCGGCGAAGTTCACGACGATATCGGGACGTTCCTTTTCAAACAGATCGAAAATGAAGTCACGATCGGCGATGTCGCCTTTGACAAACTTGTAGTTCGGCTTGTTTTCTACGCTCTTGAGACTTTCCAGATTTCCGGCGTAAGTCAGCGCGTCCA
This sequence comes from uncultured Allobaculum sp., assembly GCF_948576815.1. Classification (NCBI taxonomy): domain Bacteria; kingdom Bacillati; phylum Bacillota; class Erysipelotrichia; order Erysipelotrichales; family Erysipelotrichaceae; genus Allobaculum; species uncultured Allobaculum sp. Next base: position 7,948 of record NZ_CAPAEZ010000015.1, on the reverse strand, counting down.
GGTTGATGATTTCATCTTCCGGATACGTATTGACCATGTATTCAACAAAGTTGGAACCGATGAATCCGGCTCCTCCAGTAACGAGAATTTTCATGTATGGCTAGTTTCCTTTCATCATGTCATCGTAAACGAACAGGTTGTTGGCGTCTTCGAGAACCGGCGAAATGCGGTCCTTGTCGCTGAGCACGGGTTCGCGTCCATTAAGAAGCATGCCCCAGTCGACGGCGACGGTCGGGTCGTCATAGCGGATGCTGCCCTCCGATGCCTTGTCGTAGACATTGTCGACTTTATAGCGGAATTCCACATCCGGCGTCAGGGTCAGAAAGCCGTGCGCAAAGCCCTGCGGGATAAAGAACTGGCGATGGTTGTCCGCCGACAGTTCGCAGGAAACCCATTTGCCGAAGGTTGGAGAACCTTTGCGGATATCGACCGCAACGTCGATGACTTTCCCCTTCGTGCAGCTGACGAGCTTAGACTGCGCATACGGCGGGTTCTGCCAGTGCAGACCGCGCAGCGTGCCTTCGGCTGCGGAAAAGGACATGTTGTCCTGAACGAAGTCGACCGTAATGCCGAGCTTTTCGTATTTGGGTTTGGAATAGGTTTCCGTAAAGTAGCCGCGATGATCGCCGAAAACGTCGGTTTCCACGATCAGCACGCCTGGAATTTCCGTTTCAATCACTTTCATGCTTATTTCCTCTTGAATGTCGGCCGGTCTTTTGTCCGGCTTTGGATCTGTTTTTCTTCCGAGCAGACCGCTATTTCTGGTTTTTATCAATGTATTTGCGATCGAGCAGCTTTTTGAGATAGGCGCCATACTGATTTTTCTTGTAAATCTCGTACGTTTTCTCGAGCTGTTCGCGATCGATCCAGCCCTGCCGGTAGGCGATTTCCTCCAGGCAGGCAATTTTGCGGTGCTGGTGTTCTTCAACGGTTTTCACGAAGTTGGTGGCATCCACCAGAGATTCATGCGTACCGGTGTCGAGCCAGGTGAAGCCGTCGCCAAGCAGGGTGACGTTCAGTTCGCCCTGATCGAGATAAATCTTGTTCAGATCGGTAATTTCCAGCTCGCCGCGGGCGGAAGGCTGAAGATGGGCGGCGTAATCCACGACTTTGTTGTCATAAAAATACAGACCGGTAACCGCATAGTTGGATTTCGGTTCGGCCGGTTTTTCTTCCAGGCTGACGGCTTTGCCGTTTTCGTCAAACTCGACAACGCCAAAGCGTTCCGGATCTTCTACATAATAGCCAAATACCGTAGCGCCTCTGTCTCTGCCGGCAGCTTCCACAAGCCGTTTGGTCAGACCGTGACCATGGAAAATATTATCGCCAAGAATCATGGCGACGGAATCGTTTCCGATAAAATCTTTGCCTAAAATAAATGCCTGCGCCAGTCCATCGGGCGAGGGCTGTACTTTGTACGTCAGCTCCAGACCGAACTGGCTGCCGTCGCCGAGCAGTTCCTCAAAGCGAGGCGTGTCTTCCGGGGTAGAAATAATCATGATCTCCCGGATGCCAGCTTCCATCAGAATGGACATTGGATAATAAATCATCGGCTTGTCAAAAACAGGAAGAAGCTGTTTGCTGGTTACTTTGGTTAATGGATAGAGTCTTGTTCCGGATCCGCCGGCAAGAATGATGCCTTTCATCTCTTCAGTTCTCCTTTTCCGTTCAGCTCCATCTTAGCCAAAAAAAGAAAAGATGGGAAATGATACGGCGCACGTCCCACAGCATACGAAATGTAAGAGCATTCACGGATTTTTAATGGTTTTTTCTGGCGATTTTTCTCCCACATTTTTCCCAAATTCTGCTCATTCCGAATCTGTTCAGCTTTAGGCACGGCGCTTTTTTCTCGGAGGATACGCACTTCCGTAAAAAAGCCCGGATTGCCGGACCTCCGTGTTCTTCCTTATCTTGATTTTGCCTTTTGCTTAGGAACGGGATGGCGAAGCAGCGCGCCGATCAGCTGGAGGCGCCACTGAATCTGATTTTGCAGAGAACTCGATTTGAGCGAAGACGCGTTGTTTCCATGCCGTCGATAGTCCAGACAGTTTTTCGGGCTGAAAACCACCTTGCCCATGCGATAGGCCTGCAGGCCCAGAAACTGATCGTGCATGGGAATCTTTCCAAAGGGAAGGCTTGCGTCCACGACTTCCTTTCGCACTGCCATGCAGCAGCCGATCATCGAATTGCGAAGCAGATTGTTCCAGAATCCTTCCTTCGAGCCGTGGCTTTGATAAAAGGAAGGTTCAATCACGTGAAGATCAGCATCGCATATCGAGGCATCGTGAAGCATCGCCATGACGTTCTCTTCGCGAAAGCCGTGACGGTATAAGTCGAGCTTGCCCGGTTTCCAGACATCATCCTGATCGCAGAACACGATAATTTCCCGTCTTGCCTGACTGAGCGCAAATTCAAAGTTGCGCACGACGCCAAGACCCGGGCCGCTTAAAATACGGATCCGCAAATCCGGATGGGCTTTGGCAAAGCGTTCCGCGATTTCAAGATCTTCGCTTAAACCGCCATCGCAGCTGATGATCAGCTCATCGCCGACCCATAGCTGATCGGCAATGGAATCGAGCTGCGCGTTCAGCCAGGGTGCGCCTTTATAGGTAGCCAGAACGACCGAAATGGACAGTCTCGAACTCATGCGTCCGCCTTTCCGTCCGCTTTTCGGGCTGCCTTTTTCCGATCCGTTTCATTTTGCGGGCGGTTTCCTTTCGGATCGGTTTCTGCTTCTTTTTCTTCTTTTCTGGAGGATGGATCGATCGGATTGAACGCTCTGGCTTCCTGCTGCGCAGCAGCGGAAGAAGAGGAAGAAGAAAGAATGGATTTGATGTCCATGCCAAGCGTCAGGCGGAATCCGCTGCCCTGATGGGAAAGCAGAAGCGAGCTGAGTTCAAACAGGGAGCGGTGGCTGAGCGCCTGGGCTCTCTGCGCGTAAAACGAGCGGACTTCTTCCATCTTTTCGATCATCTGCGGCTCGGCCTGAAACTGAAGCGTCAGCGAGAGGAGTGCTTCTTTCTGGAGATAGTCCTGCCACGAAGCATGCAGACGGCTTTCGTAGTCGCTGCGGCGAGTGAGACCGAGCGTGTTGCCGGGGTGCTGGCGATAGCCCATCAGTTCCTCGTCGAGATAGCCCAGACCGTTCTGAATGGCTGCGATCGCGCAGATCGCCCAGTCATGGGGCAGATTCATATCGACCGGCGTAGACAGGTACTCATCCTTCAGCCGCCTGGTCAGCGCGAGCGTACATCCTGGCGAGACATTGTAGCCCATCAGATCTTCAAAGGTCAGCCACGAAAACTGGCCGCGCGGCAGCGGACGGCGAATGAGATTATGGTTGCTTCGCCGGCTGCTCGACTTGCCTTCGATTGGACGGTCCTGGGCATCAATCAGCGAAAAGGAAGAAGCGAGCGCCAGCAGTTCCACATGCTTATCAAACATCTTCATCATGTGTTCGACTTTTTCTGGTTTCCAGATGTCATCGTGATCGCTCAGAAAAATATATTCGCCCCGCGTGCGGCTCAGCGCATCACGAAAGGCGCGGACAAAGCCGGTGTTCTCGGTATGGACGTGCAGAAACCAGCGGCCGGCGAGATGGTATGTGGCGATATATTCGCGGATTTTTTCGACGGTGTGATCTCTGGAAGCATCATCAACGATGACGACTTCATCAAAAGGCATCGTCTGCAGACGGATCGACTCGAGCTGTTCGATCAGATACACTTCTGCGTTATATGTGGTCATCGCCAGAGACAGGCGAATGGGATTCGATGGGTTCATGAAGCCTCCTTGTACCAGACTGCAGCGCCAGTCTGCGCCGCAAAGGATAAAACAAAATGAAAAGAAGATCGACTGCGGATTTTCCTTTGAAAAATTCGATGCATAGCCGCGGGCCACACTTTGAATTTTTCTGGGGGGGGGATGGAAAATCCATTTCTGCCTACTACAGAAACCGTCTGCGTATGTCTCATGCAGTCCCGCCGCGATTTTATCCCGCAAGTACAGCCTGCCGAAAGGTTTATACATCCAGACGGGCAGAATGATCCATATTCCGTATTGTGATCTTTTGCGCGGCAGATCGCAAAAAAAGCCGCCCGCCTGCGCGCATACTCCGCTTACAAACGCCCGGCTTTATTCCAATGGGCCATTCTGAATTCATTTCCTGCTGTGTTTTGTGAGATTCTGCTCGCTTTGCCACAGGATTTCAAAGCTTTTTTCAAACGCCGACAGAGACAGATCCGTTTCAAAAACCTGACGGGCCGCCTTTCGCATGGCCTCTAACTGATTTTGAGCGGCCTCCGCAATTTCCTTTGCGGTCTGTTCGAGACGGCTGCGGTCGATGTTGATCCCGCATCTGTACTCTTCGATCCAGTCGTGCACATCGCCTTCCAGACTGTTAATGACCGGAAGCCCGCCCTGTAAATAATCGAGCGTCTTCATGGAAAGGCCGGCCTGTACGTCCGGTTTCATAATGTTGATGCCAAACGCGCAGGCATCAAAAATCGACTGTTTCTGCTCTGGATCATAGACGGCTCCGTAATCGATGATTTCACAGTACGGGGAAAGCCGCTCGACCATTTCGTCGCGGCGCTGTCCCTGCGCAATCAGATGCAGGCGAACCGCCGTACGTGCATGAAGCGCCTGAAACAGAGTTTCCATCGTATCGAGGTCAATGATGTTGTTGACAAACCCCAGATAGCAGAGATTCAGATGCTCCGTATCTTCCAAAGCAGAATGCGCTGTAAAAGTTTCTTCCGTTCCGGCCGACCAGTACATCACCTGCGCGGGCAGACCGGTCTGCTCCTGAATTTTTTTCTGAAACAGAGCGCATTCGCTGGCCAGAAGATCCGCGTCTTTTAAATAGCCGTTTCGCATATGCTTCCAGATCCAGGCCGGCGGCGTTTTGCCAAACCAGGAGCCGACCGGCAGCGATTCAGGCCACAGATCGTTGATATCAAAAATCAGGCAGACGTCCGGATGCTTTCGCTTGTAGCGTCCAATTTCCATCGCCAGCGAATTGGCCGGAATCAGACAATGGATGCGATCCGGCTTCCAGTCTTCCAGCCACGTTTTGGCACGTCTGGCAAATTCCATATGTCCCAGCAGTCTTTGCCACGACAGGTTTTTCTGGTAGGGCCGATGGCGAAGCCTGACGATGCCTTCTTCATCTGACGAGAAGGGCGCCTTGGTTTTGTGCGAAAAATCCGGCGTAAGAATAACGGTCTCTTCGCCATGCTTCTGATACTGTCTGGCGAGAAGTCTGGCTCTTGGCAGGTACGTGTCGCTGATGCAGATCAGCGCGGTCTTGTTTGTCTTCATGAAACCTCCCGCTATCTGGATTTGAACATGAAGATCCCGACCAGCAGACTCAGCAGAAAGAACAGCAGGATCCAGCAGAAATATTTGAGCTTCGCAGCAGCTGTGCGCGATGTAATATCCAATTTCATAACATCCTCATTATATCGGGTTCAGTCCTTCCCTGCTCATTTCCTCTTTTTTCCCCTGTTTCCAGTCCTGCGGAAACAGAGCGGCAGGAGCGCGGAAAGGCAGAAGGGCCTCACGTCCAGGCGAACCGTTTTGCCGGTTCAGACAAAAGGCGAAAAGCTTCGATTTGCTTTTCGCCTGAACAAAATTCAAAGGAAAGGTTTGGCTATCCGCCGTAGATCGGATTGCCCCATTCGTCATAGCCGATGAACGGACTCGCCGAAGGATCGATGAGATTGCCCCAGGCATCGTACTGCACATTCGGATCGGTATAGCCGTAATCCTGCGCCGGCTGCTGATACGGATCGTAGCCAGGATCGACATAATCCTGACCATAGCCGTACGGATCGGTAACGAGCGGTTCGTTGTAGGCATTATCCTGTTCCGTCTGGGTCTGATCCTGTGTGAGATCGACCGACGGGGTAATGGCTTCGGGAGAAATTTCGATCGTTTCGCCTGCACGCACATCCGCGATAAGCGATTTCGCGTATTCCACCATGGACGGAACGGCGATGGAAGCGCTCGCCGTCGTATTGAGCGTCGCGCAGTATTCAAAAGACGATTCGCCCGCAATGGCATAGTTCTGAATGTTCCAGTCCGGACGTCTGGCAATTTCCAGCGTCACGAGGGATTTCAACTCCCGGGCGCTCATGTTCGTATCGATCGCCGTCGATACTGCTTTGGCCACCTTCGGGTAGTTGATGAACATCGATGGAGACATGCATTTGCGAATCAGCGCCTTCATGACCATCGCCTGATTTTTGACACGCTGGTTGTCGCCGTCGACATACGCATGACGTTCCCGGGCAAAGGCAAGCGCACGGTCGCCGTCGAGATGATTGACGCCCGCATGCACGCCTTCTTCTCCGTTGGCGTAAAAGCGTTCCACTTCCTGTCCTTCCGGTACATCAATATCCACGCCGCCGACCGCATCGACCAGATTGATCAGCGACGAGAAGTTCACACGTACATAGTAATTGATCGGCACGCCCAGGAAATCTTCAATCGTGCTTTCCGTCGTGCCCACGCCGTAAATGCCGGTATGGGTCAGCTTATCGGTCGAGCCGTCCACCGCTTCGCAGGCACGGGAATTCTTTTCGCAGGATACCGTCACATACGTGTCACGCGGAATGGAGATCATCAAAATCTGTGCGGTTCGCGGATTCACCGTCACTAACATGTTTACATCCGAACGGGAAACCGTATCGATCGTTCCGTAACTGTCGTTTCCGGAAATCAGGACCGTAAAGGGATCACTCATGATGTTGGCAACCGGATCGGACGGCGTGATAGACGACGCGTCGCGATCGGTATAGTAAATGTATTCGTCCGTGATGTTGGCAAACGTATTCAGCGCGCTGTACTGGTTTTCGTCATTAGCGGCCTCGTACAGCTCTTCATGATTGTTTTCCGGGAAGGCGATCGTGGTCACTTCATGATCGAAGAGCGCGTCGACCAGCGAGTAGATCGAATCGTACTGCACGGGGGTAAAGGAAGCGCCCTGTTTGCGCAGGCTTTCTAACGCGTCCTGCGTATGGGAATCGAGACCGTCTACATAGCCTACCGTACCGTCCTTAAGCTGATCGGGTTCCGTAATATGGTTGCCTTTGAGCGTATAAAAGGAAATGACGTTGGCTTTGCGATCCGTCAGCGAGGAAATTTCCGTAAACATATCTTCGGTCGCCCGCGCATAGACGCCACCCATGCCGCAGCCGACGCCAAGTACGATCACAAGAATAGCCATGATCGTCCTGGATACCGGCCGCCGTGTCTTGCCCAGCCAGATCCACACAAAAAGCAGAAGAAGCAGACTGAGAACGGCCACGAAAATGAAGAGATACATCAGCGGCAAAATGTCGAGACGGAAGAGCTCAAAAATGAAATAGCCGCCGGCACATAAGGCAGCCAGGCTGATCAGCCAGGCCAGAATGCCGGGACGGCGATTGCGTTTTTTCTTTTTCCGGACGGAACTGGGAACAGTCGGTGCCTTGCGGCGGCTGGCTTTCGAAGAGACGTTTACGTACTCGTAATCGTCATCGTACCAGTCTTCTGCTCCAGAAGAACGCCGGCCCTGGGGGTTCGATCTTCTGGTGCTTTCCGGTGCGGAATTACGGTAAGTACGCCGATTCTCCGGCCTTGATTGTCGTGGTGAAGACATAGTAAACCTCCAGAATTTTCGAACTCATCATAAAGAGAGGCGGCACCAAATGCAACAAAGGCCAGAATCCGCCCTTTTTCTGTCCATTTTCCGATCCATTGTCAGAAAGTGGAACAGATAGCTCGTCTATACTCTTTATTAAAACACTTTGTTGTTAATTTATCTGCTTTTTCGTTCAAAGCTCTCTTTCTGGACCGAGATTGAGGGGTTTGGATTTCACAAAATTGAACATAATTTTTTCGTCCGGCTGTCGTAAGCGTCAAATAAAAGACGGGTATTTTCTCGACCGCCTCCTTGGGATAA
>NZ_CAPAEZ010000014.1:0-41610 GCF_948576815.1 uncultured Allobaculum sp. | reverse complement strand
AGCGTATCTAATATTCAGTCTCGCGTATACCCGTCGATTGTTTGACACTTACATAAGGAGGCATTCTTTCCCAATGCATAAGAAAAGCGGGCGACTGGTTTACTGGCCAGCCGCCCGCTTTGGTTTTGAAATGGAATTTCGATCCTTCGACAAGGATTAGTAACAAGTTTTAAGCCTGAAATCAGTTTCCCTGATCGTTATGAAGACCAAAGGAACTTGCAGCGGCGTTGGCTGCTTCATCGCGCGGTGCAAGACGTGCAGCGTGCTGCTCGTGTTTGGAAGAATTTCCCGATTCTGGATCTTCTGCAGGATGGCTGAATTCTGTCTCTTCTTTGACAGCTGCCGATTCTTCGATCTCAATTTCCTTGCCGCTGGTCAGAGTTTCCAGATCGGTCTGCTCTACTGCAGCGACATCTGTTTCTTCTTCGGCCGTTTTCGTCAGATCCGGTTTTCCATCCGATTTGGCTGGTTTGTCTGGATCCGGATTGTTTGCAGCCGGATTGTTTGCAGCAGGTTGTGCGTGCAGCGCGTACGGATTGATGGATTCCGGCTTTTTCTCTTCAGAAACCGGCGTCGCTTTCTTTTCTGATGCCGCATGGTCTGATGTGGGAATAACCGGTAAAGGATTCGAAGCCGGAGCAGAATTCACTTCTTCTCTGACTGGAGGAACGGCCTGTCCGCCGTTTGGAACAGGATGATTCGGATTCATCACTGGAGGAGCCATTGGAGCTTTTGTGGAAGGCTTTGTGTCCATGAGAATTTTTACCATGGCAGCGTAGCGATAGATCAGCGCGAATACGCAGATCGCCACGCAAAGGACGATGAGAAATGACATGATCAGAACGACCAGTACGGCCGGCAGGCCCAGAAGAGCTGCAAGCAGAATCAGTACGACGGCAAGCGCAACGCTGATCGCGACTATAGCCAGCGGAACAAGGCCAAGCTTCAGGCATTCGGAGACGGACGGCTTATAGCCTTTATTCTCATTTGCGATGGCACCGAGCTTATACAGACCGTAATACTCGATCGTCACGGTGAAAATATTCAGCGCTAGGAAGAGGAAGACCATAAGAAGAATCAGAACGGTCGCTCCGCCCAGCATTCCTGAAAACGGATCATTTAAAAAGTAATACAGATAATATTCGATCGAGCCATAGCCCAGAAGGGAGGCAATCAGGACGATAAACACGCCGCAGAATACGCCGATCAGCAGTTCGACCACAAACGGAATTGCGAGAAACCAGATCAGATAGGTACCCGCGAACGTTTTCAGATTTTTCCACGGATATTCGAAAAACGCAGTAATCATCTGCTGAAAATCCATCGGTTTCTGATCCACAACGGTCTCCTTGAGAATGTGGAAGGCAGATACAACCAGGAAGTAGCTGACGCAGAAGTTCAGCACAGACAGAAAAAACGTTAAGAAGCTGGACTTGCCAAAGATCCAGTTCAGCAGCAGGCTCCACAGGCCCATGAGAAAACTGACTGCAACGGCCAGTCCAATAAACAGGAAGAAACTTTTCTTCTGTTTCATCGCCTGATTCCAGGCGGATTTGAAACTCGTCATAAAACACCTTTCTTGTCCTTAAATCTCAGGACGAATAATTATAGGATGAGTTCATTTTACTTGGGATCTTTAAAGAACTCGTTAAAAATACATAAATTTATGAAAACACTTTACATTCTCCTGAAGATTGCCTGCGATATTTCTTTTGTCCAATCCTGTTTATAATTCACCCTATTTTTGTTTCAGCGGCATTCTCGTTTTAATTTCTGACGCCGATTCATATGGAATCTGTAGCATAGAAAAAGCCGCTCGATCCGAATGCAGATCGTCAAGAGACGATGCACGCGCAAATCGAGCGGCTGTTTTGTTTCACAATAAGAGAAAAGCGGCGAAGAAGCGACTCAGGCCTGAGCGACTGTTCCAGAAAGATCGGCGACTGGCAGTTCAAGAATGAACACAGCGCCGTGCTTTCCGTCTTCCCGGTTGCGGGCCTGGATCGACCCGCCATGCGCTTTCATGATGGAATCGCAGATCGGCAGACCAAGTCCATAGCCGCGAATGGCTTTCTTATTTTTCGCCTTCGTCGTATAGAACATTTCAAAAATCTTATCGAGTTCCGCCTGGGAAAGACCATCGCCAAAATCCCGGATGAGAATTTCGGCCATCGCTGGATTTCCTTTTGAGCGGCGAATGACGATTTCGATCGGCATGTCGACCGGCGAATACTTGTTGGCGTTATCGATCAGGTTGATCACGACCTGCTTGAGCAGCGAAGGATCGAGCTTGCAGGCGATCAGCTCGTCGGTATAAATCTTGTTGAGCTTGCGTTCCGGCAGTCGAATTTCCATCGTTTCCACAGCCGAATCTACGACTTCTTCCAAAATGTTGACCTGTGCCTTGATGGCGAAGTTGCTGTTCTGAAGCTTGGTTAAGGACAGAACGTTCTGGACGAGATTATAAAGCCAGATTGTTTCCTTTCGAATGTTATGGGCCATCTCGTACGGCGATGTTCCCGGTTCGAGCTCTTCCATAAGTACTTCCGCGGTTCCGGAAATGCCGGCCAGCGGCGTTCGCAGATCGTGCGAGATGGAGCGCAGCAGGTTGGTGCGATAGCGTTCCTGGCTGACCAGATGCTGGTCGTGCTGCTGAATACGCGCCAGGATGATTTTGTCAAAGGCAATAGCGGCTGTTTCGACCATCGTAGAAACCATCTGAATGTCCAGAGGAGTCATGCGATGAATCGTCTCGACGGGAATGGCGACCGCGGCGATGACTTTTCCGTTCTGGGAATACATCGGCCATTCGTACTGTGTTTCGTTAACGTAATAGCCTTTTGCCGGACGGCTTTTATATTCCGCAAAATCGCGATCGACATTCGTCACAGCCTCCTTATTCAGTCGGGAGTCTTCAAGAAGAACAAACGTGCGCAGCGGAACTTCGTTTTCGTCAAACTGAAGCATGCGGCAGTCGGTCTGAAATACGCTGGCTATATTGGTAAGGGTAATTTCGATGGCAGCATCGATGGACATCTCGCCGGAAAGGTCTCTGGCGAGATGATAGAGAACGTTCGTTTCCTCTTCCCGTTTGCGGGCAAGGACTTCCCCTTCCTTGACTTTGCTGGTGATGGAAGAAATCAGTATGGAAACGATAAAGACGACACTGGCGGTCAGAATGAAATAGGGAGAAATCGGAGCCAGAGAGTAATGCGGTACGCTAATGAAGAAATTATAGGCGAACGTGCAGATCAGCGCAGAGAGAATTCCATACGCGTAACCGGTGCTAACGGAAGCGCAGATCACGACGACAAGCATGTAAATGCAGACGATGGTTTCTGCCGGGGCGCCGGTTTCGCGAAGCAGCTGTCCGATCAGAATGCCTGCCGCACAGACAGCCAGAGTGACCAGAACCTGAAAAAAGCGTTGAACGGCAGGGCTGCTGGACTTTTTCATTGCCACCCCTCCTTTTCTTCCTTCCAGTTTTTATCCGTTCTTTACATTCAATATAATCTTTAATTATTACAGACGCCATAAAATGACGGTCAAAATGCCGGTATCTAAGAAAAATGCGTATTTCCCGTTCAGGAATCATGATTTTCGCAGAAATGAGACGCGCTTTCCTAAGGAAAAGAAAACATTACGGATTTGGATTATTTTAAACGACGGATTACTGAATATTATTCTGTAAAAGAATTGAATTCAGAAAACGCTTTTTCTGAACTGGACGATTTGAACCGCTGTTTTTGCCTCACTGGCAGTGTTCAGTATAGATAGACAAAAAGAAAATTTTCTGACGCCCGGAGTCTGTTTTTTTCTTACGGCAGGATAAATCTTTCATAAATTCCATAACGGAACCCCCTCATTTTTTCAGAGGAAACCCACCGAAAAATGTAAAGAAAATCATACACGCAGGGCGATGAAAAATAACGGTCAGGGTTCAGAGTTTACAGGGAATCTAAAGGAATTTCCAGACCTTTCAGTCAAAGAAATTCACTTTTGCATACCGAATGGAAACCGATAATCTCCCATGGACAGATCTGCTTTTCCTGCCCTGGTCCGACGATCAGGCAAACCCGTATTTTTCGATTGGATCCGGGTTGTATTTGCGGGCATCTTCTGTCTGTTGAACAGAAACGAAAACAGCGAAGAGACGGTTTGCGTACGCTCTTCGCTGTTTAACTTCTTAGCGGGATCCGGCAGGCAGTTCCGGCATGCCGATCGTTTCTTCTTACTGCTGTTCTCCGGTGAAAACGACTTTCTTGTCGTCGCCGCGGCCGTAGGCAATCGCATCTTTCACGTATTTCTGATAGGTGGCGCCCATGCGGTCTTCGTATTCGACAAAGGAAAGATCAAAGCCGTTGTCTTCGAAGTACTGCGCAGCCGCATACGCTGCTGCGGCTTCGCTGCCGGCGAGAACCGTCATCATAATGACACGCGGAAAGCCGCGGTATTCTTCGGTACAGATTTCCTTGAAGGCTTCCGCTTCGGTCATGGAATGATAGGCAGTCGGAATGTTATTGGTCTCGAGCAGTACCTTTTTCATATTATCTGGGTTGTCGAGATACAGACCGACCTGCTGGTAGCAGTAATCAAGAAGTTCCTGATAGGTGTGCACATCCGCCATGCCGGAAGCTTTGGAGCTGATCGCCTTGTAATTGGCTTCCATCGCTTTATACGTATCCGCGATGACCTGCTTTAAGATCTCTTCACTTAAAGCTTCGCGAATTGATTTTTGAATTTGTTCCATCCTGGTTTCCCTCCTGTCTTCTATGATAAATCGCCCATCTGACTTTTTGCTTTACTTTGACCTTTTCGAATTGCGTCCGAAGTTTCGCTCAAAGACGGGCCACAAGCGGCAAAGCAAGCAGACCGGAGAGGCGGACAACGCACTAAACGCGACAAGAAGACAGGCTAGAGGAAAAGGCATGAACATTCACAGCCGCAGGTAAACCTGCTGCGAAGTTCTGGAGATCCAAAAAAGGCATTCGCCTTTTCAGGGAACGCCTTCAGTGAGAATTCAGTTTGTGCAATCGAATTACTTCGAAGCCTGTGCTCTTTCGTGGAGCGCTTCTTTGATTTCGAGTACTTTCTTCTTGCCCAGCGGGTACCAGAAGATGAGGATCAGAGCGATCAGAATGTAGCAGATGCCAGGAACCAGAGTCGCAACGCTGTAGATGCTGTTGAGAACTTCCGGAGTCTGCGTAACAACCTGACCAGCTGTGGAAGACTGGTAGCCGATCCAGGTCAGTACGAAACCGCCAAGGCCGCCGGCCAGAGCCTGACCGATTTTACGAGCGAAGGAGTATACGCCGTAGATGGTACCGCCATCGTTGTGGCCTGTTTTATACGTCTGGTAGTCAATGATGTCGGTGATGAACGCCCAGATCATCAGGTTGAACAGACCGGATCCCATGTTTGCAAAGAGCAGGAATCCAACAAATACCCATGGGTTGGAAATCTTCAGGAAGAACATGATCAGATACAGGGCGCCGGCAAAAATCAGGGCAGCGGATGCAGATTCTTTCTTACCGAATTTTTTGGTCAGCGTTCCGGAGAACGGAGCCAGAATCAGCGTGCAGGCTGTGGAAAGCAGACCGGCAGTGGACATTGCCGTGATATCACGGAAGTAGTCCTGGTAAAGATACATGTTGAAAGACTGAGTCAGAAGCATCGAGAGCAGCAGGAGAATGGCTGCAGCGATGATGGAAACGAGCGCGCGGTTTGTAGCGAGCGCTTTAACAATGTCACCCATCGTCTGTTTCTTGCCTTCCGGCTTATCTACAACGATGCGCTCTGTGGACCAGGAGTAGCAGAGGTAGTAGCAGATCAGAGCCAGTACCGCGAATACGCAGGCAACCATGAAGACTTTGTTGCCGTTCATAACCTGATCGCCGTCTGGCAGCTTGTCGTAGATGATCATCGGTGTCAGAGAACCAACGATAGCACCGGCGAACGCAGCGCCAAGGGAGCGGAAGGTAGAGAGAGAAGAACGCTGAACAGGATCGTCAGTCAGTACAGCAGCCATCGATCCGTAAGGAATGTTGATGGAGGTATACATGAAGCTTCCCCAGAGAATATAAGTAACGAAGATGTAAACAATTCGCCATGCCATAGGCAGGTTAGCTACCCATGGTACGAACAGAAGGATACCGGAGCATACAACCGGGATCATCATGCGTTTGATCCAAACGCGGTAGCGGCCGTCAGCGTGAGCGACAGCGCGGTCTACGAGCTGACCCATACCGATATCGGTGAAGGCATCAACACAGCGTGCTACGAGGAACAGAGTTCCGACAATGGCTCCCGATACACCCAGGACGTTTGTGTAGAAAATCGTCAGGAAGCTGGACGCCATGATAAAGAAGAAGTCGTTGCCTAAATCACCCATCATGTAGCCGATTTTGTCTTTCAGACCGAACGGCTTCAGGGTAATATTTGCAGGATTTTCAATTTTCATGCGATATAACCTTTCGTATTTAAGATGCGGATTGAATCAATCTGTAAGCCCGCCTTTTCCTGACTAGAGTTCTGGAGTCATCAGCAGCTCCGGCCAGGACGGCAGACGTAAAGCGGTAAAACGTGCGCATTAATGAAACTGCGGGATTACCCTTATTTCTTAATTTTCTGAAGCTGAGAGTTGATGTAGTTGATCTTGCCTTCGAGCACTTTTGGATCCGGTGCCTGACCTCCAAAGCCAGTCATCATCGTGGCAAGATCCGAGAATTTCTTCGTTACAAACATGCCGAGCATAGCCGGTTTCATATTCATGTTGGCCAGGGAAGAAAGTCCGTTGGAAAGAACCAGCGTAGCTTCTTCGTTTTTGAGGATGTCGCCAAAGGTGTCTTCGAGGGAGTAGAAGTCCGGGTTGATGGTTACGGCTTCTACTTCATCCAGGTTCAGATCGTCGAACCAGTTGGTTACGCCGCCTGGGTTTTCATCCACGTAGATGTAGCTTTCTTCCGGTTCAGCCACTTTTTCAAAGACAGCACGGTCTGTCAGATTGCCGCACTGAACCGTGAAATGGTTTTCGCCGTCGTGCAGAGCAATGTCCTTGAACTCAACAACTTTCGCAGCAGGCAGAGAAGCTACTTCTTCGCCGTCGCGCAGCAGAACAACCGGAGCATTCTGGTTTGTGTAAACCTTGATATTGATGGTGTCTGTTGCACGGTTTCTGAAACGTTTGGAAGCGATGTGGATCATCGGTGTTTCAGACCAGTACGCCTGGTAAACAAAGTAGGAGTCTTTCTTGGTTTTGCGATCGAAGGTCATCAGACCTTTGTTGTTGCGGCCTTTTACTCCGCCTTCGTCACGGTTGTCCGCACCGAAGTCGAACATGTTCCAGATGTGAGTAGCCCACAGCCATGGACGCTCGTCGATCATTTTGGCCATGTGTTCGTGGTACAGAGCCTGATACTCTTCGGAGTAGTCGCCGCGGCAAGGCTTGTCGGAATGGAAGGAAATGTTGCCTTCGCAGCCGTATTCGGAAATACCGAGGGCACGTTCCGGGTAGTTTGCGTGGAATGTGTCGAACCAGCCGTCATTGTCTTCCACGGTTCCGCCGTACCAGCCGAAGTAATGGTTGTAGGAGAGGATATCCGTGAGCTGGTTGTGGTTGCTCGTCATAGGAAGCGGAGAAACCTGTGCCATTGTGGAAACACGGGTTTTATCCATTTCGTGAACGATGTCGTTCAGCTCGCAGAGGTGCTCGTAGAGACCTTCGTTTTCACCGCCGATGGTGATTTCGTTGGAAATGCCCCAGGTAACGATGGAAGGATGGTTGTAGTTCTGAACAATCAGCTCTCTCATCTGTTCTTTCGCGTTTTCGAAGGCGTTTTCGCCTGCGATTTCCGCGGAGATGAATGGAATTTCTGCCCATACGATCAGACCGAGTTCATCGCAGAGATCGTAGAATTCCTGAGCGTGCTGGTAGTGAGCCAGACGGATGGTGTTGGCGCCGAGTTCCTTGATCAGAAGCGCATCTTCCAGATGATCTTCGTAATCGAGTGCGTTGCCTTTGCTGGCACGGTCCTGGTGACGGCTCACGCCGCGCAGCGGAGTAAGAACACCGTTCAGGAAGAAGCCTTTCAGCGGATCTACGTGGAATTCACGGATACCGAGGCGGCCGGAAACTTCGTCAACCGTTTCGTTGTCTTCCATCACGCGGCATACAACGGTGTAGAGGTAAGGATCTTTTACGCCGTTCCAGAGGTGCGCGTTTTTCAGATCAAACTCGAAGGAAGTCGTTTCTTTCGCCGGTTTGGTCTGTGTTGCAGCAATGTTTCCTTCTTCGTCGTAGATGGTTACTTCTACGCGGTTGATCTTTTTCGGATTCGTTACATAAGTGGTTACATTGACTTTTGCATCGTTGTTTTCGTTGAGGATTTTGGAATCCATTGCGAAGCCAGGTCCGCTCAGGTAATCCAGATCAAAGTGAGTGTCTTCCACAACGATCAGATCTACACCGCGGTAGAGGCCGCCGTAGAACGTGAAGTCCGCTGTCTGGGGGTAGATGTGATTTGCGGAGTTGTCCACTGCAGCGGTGATGATGTTGTCAGCACCGAGCTGCTTGTTGAGCAGATCTGTGATGTCGAAGCGGAAAGTGGAGTAGCCGCCTTCATGACGTCCGGCCTTCGTTCCGTTGACATAAATGTCTGCCGAGGAGTTTGCCCCTTTGAATTCGATGTAAACGCGGCTTCCCGGTTTCATTTCGAATGTCGGAACATCAATCGTGTAGTAGAAAGTTCCACGCTGATAATCCGAACCGCCGTCTGTTCCGTCATACTTGTTCCAAGTGTGAGGCAGATCTACCGAGTAAGCAGTTTCGGAAACTTCCACAAAATTTTTGGGAGCTTCTTTAGAGAACTGCCAGCCTTCGTTTAAGGTGAGGTAATTTCTCATGTTCTGTCCTTTCTGTACGTCTGTACTTGTTCTAAAAAGTTAAAGAGAAGTAAAGCTGAATGCTGCTGAGTGAAACAGCCTTGTAACCGCTTTTATTATTCCTGTTCATTAACTTTATGTTCACATTCTAAAAGTGCAAACGCTTTATCGAAATTGTTTAAATTGTGCAAAACATTGAATTTCTTGCGCTAGCTAAGGCGGGATTCCCACTGGATTTCCGTATTTGTCGACGTTTTGAATTTTAATTAGTTCTATTCGAGTTGTTTGATATCCGGATTGCACAGCCATGCCGCCGAAGTTGAACGGTGCTGGCCAGGGAAAGAAATGAAAGGGTTTGTCATTTTTGAAAAATGTGAACGTTTGTGCCGTTTTCTGGGGGTTATGTCCTTCCCAGAACGAACTGCATTTTGTGCCGATCGTTTCATTTTCCTGCGGTTCCGATTATAGTCGCTCCGTTTATAAAACTTAATTTATTTACATACTTTATTGTTGTTATGAGATTGTGAATTAAATTGTTTCAGATTGTGCTATCCCACCGTCAAACCATTTGAGTACAGAAAAAAACGGATCAAGGGAATTTTGCTGCGGGCATTCCTGGAGGGGATTCCCTTGTTTCCGTTTTGTCAACGAAGCCCCGGCTGCAGACCGGCTTTTGAAATCCTTCGAAAAAAGTCCAGTACCGCACCTGAAAAAATCCGTCTTCTGCAGGCGTGCAGAAGGCGGATTTGGCGTCTTTTCGCGAATTTTCGGGTTTGTGTTTCCTGTTGTGTATATTGCGGTTCCTGCGCACTTCCAAGCGTCTGCTGATATGGATTCCTGGCTTTTACAGTTTCCTGTTTCCCCTTTCATACAGGAGGCATTTTTTGCCGTCGGACACAGCACCTCCCATTTTCTTCGAGAACTTATGATCGGAAAAAGGATATCCAGTCTCCTGAAGAAATGTCGCCGATTCCGTCTGGCTTTCCAGAATTCCCCTTTTGATCGGACATGCGTTCTGGGCCAAAAAAAGGAATACAAGCGTTGAATTTTATTTACTGTCTGCGGATTGGGATTGGATATCATCCGATCTCTTAAACAGTATTTTGAAATCCCGTTATTCGAATCGAACAAGTCCATTATTTTTTGTTCTATTGTTTCCCTGCTTACGACTGCCCGTTTACATGCTGCACAGGTCATCTTCCTTCTTTCGTCCTGCTTTCCACAAAGTCGGGCATGTGTCGAGCACATTGACTTTACGAAAAGAAAATGGCTCCGTTTGCTGATCTATATATAAGCAAAACGACTCGACTGCTTTTCCAAACAATTGAGCCGTTTCTGCAAGGTTGAACTATGTGAATCTCATGAGAAGTCCAGACCGGACTTCACTACGGAAATCGGTTTCTTTTTCCAGAACATTCGAATTGACATCCTGTCCGCTGTCTTTCCGCCTTCCGTTCTCTGACTTTCCAGTTCCGTCCCTTTGTGGAAAATCCGCAGCCGAAAATGGAAATTCGTTCGCGTTTTCCACTTGTAAAGACTTGCTCAAAACCTTGCATTTCTTGCTTCGAGCAGGCTTGCAAAAAGAGATTCTGCCCGTGAATGTCTACAATGAAAGCGAATCCGATGAATCAGTATTTTCTTGACATTCTCAGCTGTCTGGATCTCAGGAATCATTCATTTTTTCAGGGATTTTTCAGGCTGTACAGAACGTATATCGACGGCTTCTTTAGCTGTCTTTAATCTTCTGGCAGCTTTGTAAAACTCCGGATTCAGTTCTGGTCTTGCCAGAATAAAACTCTTCTGCAGCCCTTGCAGGAGAGCGGAAAGCGAGGAACAGTAAAAATGAAAGCAACAGAACAAATCAGAACTTTCCATAACGAAAACGGACCGGACATCACAACTGTCGATCAGCCGGTCATCGAATCCGAAGGACTTTTCTTTAAGGACGTTGACGGATCCGGCGAGCTCAAAGCCTTCTCCGACTGGCGTCTTGATCCGAAAACCCGTGCCAAAGCCCTCACCTATGCCATGAGCACTGAGGAAAAAATCGGCCAGATTTTCGTTACCAGCCGCAACCCGTACACGACCGAAGGGTACATGGGCCGTCCTGCCGGCGGTTCCGATGGGAAAAACCTCAGTGACGAAACCGGACTGCTCGATGAAAACATTCTCGAAAATGTATCCATTTTCGCCGGCTACCGTCTGCCAGGAACCACCGAGGCCGTACGTCAGGACAGAATGAGAAATTTCATCCTGCGTACGAACCCGACACCGGCACAGCTGACCGACTGGCTCAACCAGATGCAGAACAAGGCGGAAAACAACGAACACTTTATCCCGGTTCTGGTGACCACAAACTCCCGTAACGAAAACGGTAAAGTCGTATTCGGTATGAACGATTCCGTTGGTACGTTCCCGGCATGGCCTGGAACAATGGGTATTGCCGCTGCCGTACTTGGCACCGACAATACGGGCATCGCAAAAGAATTTGGCGAATCCATCCGCAAGGAATGGTACGCAGCCGGTCTGCGCAAAGGCTACATGTACATGGCTGACGTCGTTACCGATCCAAGATGGCAGCGTATTTACGGTACCTTTGGCGAAAATCCAGAACTGATCGAGTCCATCTTCGAAGAACTCGTACCTGCAGTTCAGGGATCCAAGGAAGGCGTTACCCAGGATGGCGTAGCGCTCACGATCAAGCACTGGCCAGGCGGCGGAGCTCGTGAAAACGGCTTCGACCCGCACTACAAAGAAGGTCAGTGGAACGTATACGCAACCGAAGGATCTCTCGAAAAGTACCACACAAAAGGATTTGGCCCAGCCATTCGCTACAACGCCGGCTCGATCATGCCTTACTACGCGAAGCCTTCTAAAGAGAAGAGCGCACCGCAGTACGGCAAGGACGGCAAGGAAATCCGCTGGATTCCTGTTGGCTTTGCGTTCAACGACTACATGATCAACGACCTGCTCAAAGATCAGCACGGCTTCAAAGGCTACATCAACTCCGACTCCGGTATCATCGACAACATGGGCTGGGGCGTAGAAGCTCTCGACCGTCCGGAACGTATTGCGCTGGCCATTAACAACGGCGTAGATATGATTTCCGAATCCTACGGCGTTTCCTACGCAAAAGAAGCGATGGAACGCGCGACAAACGGCTACTACGATACGCACCCGATCCCAGAAGGCTACACGATCGAACAGATCACTCTCGGTGAAGATGCACTGAACCGTGCCGTTGAAAAGACGCTCGAAGAAAAATTCGCGCTGGGCATGTTCGAAAACCCATACCGCGATCCGCAGGTATCCGAACAGGCCATCACCCACAGCAATGACTGGGACAAGGCGATGAACGTTCACCGTCAGTCTGTGGTTCTGCTCAAGAACACGAACAATACCCTTCCCGTTGTGGAAACCGAAGGCAAGCTGTTCTACATCGAAGGCTTCGACCAGACCGCTGAAGCCAGCGAAAAATGGACCGCAAGCCTGAGAGAAGAATTCGCTAAGGAAAACGTCACCCTTACGGATGACTATGCGAAAGCCGATTACGCGATTCTGATGGTTTCCCCGCAGTCCGGCAACTACTTCTCCGCAACCAAAGGTCTGCTCGAAATCGATCTTTGCGATGGCAAAGTTGTTGCTGACTTCAGCGAAGACGGCAAACCGCTCGACACCACGCACGAAGAAACAACAGCTGCCGGCATCAACCGCATTCCGGCTGTTGCTGAAGCCGTTCATGCGCATGGCGGCAAAGTCATCGGCACGCTGAACATTTCCCTGCCCTGGATGCCGGGGAACCTCGAACCGTTCTGTGACGCTCTGCTCGCCGGATTCGATACATACACCAGCGCTTACCTCGATGTCATCTTCAACCGCTTCAGCCCGGTTGGCAAAATGCCGATCACGCTGCCGAAAAACGATGAAGTCATCGCAGTAAACAATGAAGGTGTCTGCATTTCCCACAACGACATCCCGGGTTATGCCAAAGACGAATTCATGCCGGAAGAACTCAAGGATGAAAACGGAAAAGCATACGCTTACCGTGATTCCGAAGGCAGCTACTACGAGTACGGATTCGGTCTGCGCTTCTAATTTCCTTTCTGCTTACGCGGCATACACGCTGTTTTGAGAATACCGGCTTTCCCTTCCAGACGGTCTGGAATCTCGATCGATCCTGTGCACGAGGAACAGCCCTTTAGCCGCTGACAAAACAAAGCACCAGATTTCCTTTCTCTGTCTCTGTTCAAGACTTTGCAGACCGGTTCTGCAGGTTGTGAATGGAAGACGGGACTGGATATCTGGTGCTTTTCTTTTTGATGAAATGAAAATTTCTGACTCTTTTGTTTTCTGGAAATGTGCAGATCGCTTTCCTCCGATTACAGGACAATTCTTAATCCTTTATTATCCATAAATGAACTGGCTTTATTTTTGATGGTTTATATCGGTATTCTTTTGTAAGAGAAAGCGCGCGGAATGGAGAAAGGATATTTTCATGAAATCGATTCAAAATTTTGTTTATTCGAGAGAGTACCGGCCAATGATTTATATTTCTGCGCATCCAGCAGATTTCCAGGCGCATTTTCAAAGCATCCGGCAAGATCTGTTTGATCTTACTCAATGTATTCTTTATTACGATCCAGATCCCGATCATCCCGAAGACCTTTCCCGTTTTGTCTCGGATCTTTCGCAGATGAATCTGATTATCCTGCCGATCACGCAGAAATTTTTACGTGAAGAAAGCTTTGCGCGAGACTGGATTCTTCGGTTGATTGAAAAGCTGCACCTGCCCTTTCTTCCGATCTGTGCCGACCAGGACGTTTTTCCTTTTCTCCAGAAATATATTCCGGCTTTTCACGCCCTCGCCCGTTTTTGCGAAGATCCGAAAGAGCCGTCCTTTTTACAAAAGCTTCAGGACTATCTCAATACGCTTTTTCCTTCTTCCAGACAGATCCAGGATGTTCAGGCCGCTCTGTCTCAAAATCTGTGGATGCAAAATGTCGATACGGGCTGTTCCGATCCATTCAACGACTCCGGCGAAACTCTCTGCTATCGGTTTCCTGAGGCTGCCCGTTTCCTGTATTCAAAGTATTCGAACCTCCTTGCCAAAAGGACAGAAAGCCGCACCGCTGCACAGGAAACGATTCTATCTGATCCATTTCCGACCGCCTTTTTTTCGCTTCGTTTTCAGAAAAATCCGGGCTGGGAAATGCGGTGCTTCCCGTTTCTGAAACAGGACGCAATGCTCATCCCCGTCTGGCAGCTTACCCAGAAAAAGATGTTGGATGCAGATCCTTGCCGCATCTTTTGCCTGGAGGACTCTTTCGGTTTCCAGAACCAAAAGGAAAACGAAACTCTCCATTTTCCTGTACTTAATCCGGCTGACCCCAAAAATCCCTTTGCCGACAGCGCTCAGCAGCTTTACCGAACGGGTCTTGCCTGCATGAACGGAATTGGAAGACCGATCGACTATGAAAAAGGCATCGCCTGCCTTCAAAAAGCAGCTGAAATGAACCACACGAGTGCAATGGACGAAATGATTTTCCTTCATCTCTAAGGAAAAGGCGTCCCGGCAAGTCTCAATGAGGCGATACAATGGGCCGAAAAACGAGTGGAGGTGCACCCCGACTATCCTTCCCATCTGCTTGCAGCCCGGCTTCGAACTGAAAAAGACCAGCTTCATGAAGCCGTTCTCCACGCACTGGATGCCCTCTCGTGTTTAGACTCCGCTAATCCGGATCCCCATTCCCGTTTTGTAGAAGATGATCCGGTCGTTCTGGAATGGAAGCAGAAGTCTTCCTGGCTTTTTCGTTTTATCGCCGAACTTTGCATGAGACAGAAGGATTTCTCCGTTTCGAAATATTACATCAATCAGTCGCTCGTACTGGATCAAGAAATCTTGAAGATCCGGGAGTCGAATGGGCAAAACAAGTCCATCTGGCCAGAGAATGCCGATTTGATCGTTCCAAATAACGAGGAAATGGATCGAATCCGGCAGCACTTGTGGGCGACATATCTCGCTTTAGGAGAAATTGCGCGCCAGAACGGCCGAAATCTGGAAGCCGAACGCAGCTATCGGCATGCGGATGAGCTTAGCGTCACTGTACTTGGACACGACAGTTCCTCTCTGGCTCTGTATCATTTTTCGTATGCTCAGGAATGTTTTGGCGACCTGTATTTTTACTGGGAGACGCTGTATGTCCAGCACCGTGAGGACATGCTGATCAAGGCGAAATCGTATTACGAGAACGCGCTTTCGAATTATCAGAGACTGCTCGAACATCGGATTTATCCCCGGTGCATGATGCTCCGTCGACTGCGTGCAGTTTTTCTTAAACTCAGCTGGATTTACAGGGACCAGGATCTTTTCATCGTGTCCGCGTATTTTGCGTACCGGGGGTTGCAGATGGCCAAATCCAATATGGAAGAATTTTGCAGTCTGAAAACCAGACAGGAATTTGCCTGTGCCTGTCTGCAGGCAGCCGAGGCCCAGGCGCTGTCTGAAAACTGGGATAAAGCCGAAGCGTATTATTCCAGGGCTTTGCGGATGTACGACGAGCTTAAGGGAAACAGCCCCTCTTTGGATTTGCAGCGTTATGAAGCAGAAAGTCTCGCCGGACTGGGGGATGTCGTTTGAGCCCGCCAGAAAACAGAAGAAGCCATTGAACTGTACCAGAAGAGCTGCACGATTCTTCAGTCGCTTTATGGAGAAAACCGTACAGTGGAAGGCACCCGATCGCTCTGCATCCAGCTCGATCGTCTTGTCAAAGCGTGTTTGTCCTTGAACGATCTTGAACAGGCGCTGCGCATCAATCGGATTGCCCTGGATCAGGCGGAATGACTGAATCTGGGATCACAGATTTACGCGGACTGTTTTTTGTTTGACCGGATTACCTACCGGCAGGTCTGCATCGAAACCGATCTTCATCTGTATGAGCAGGCCGATGAACACGCCAGTCAGGCTCTCAGTCTCTTCGCGATGATGTATGACATCAATAAAACCTCCTTTCACTATTTTCAGGCCGGCAGGACATGGAATCTGCTCGCCAGAATTGCTCTTGAACAGGAGGAATATGCCGATGCGGAAGAGAACGCCTGGAACGCTCTGGTAATTTTGCTGGATGTTCGAAAGGAACTCGAATCCCAGGACCTGCTGTTCGATCTGGAGCAGTGTCTGAACGTTCTGAAAGTATGCGCCTGGCAGTCTGGAGACGGCTTTATGTACATAGTCTACAAAAACGGCATAGAGAAATTCAGACAGAAACGAATCGCACGAAAGAGAGATTCACTGGACTGAGCGATTCCGTCCGGCCAGCGTTTCTTCCCTGTTCCAGGCGGATTGCGTCCAGAATGCCGCTTCAAAAAAATCGAAAAACCGCCGCAAAAAAAGTTCTGCCCGTCGATTGCGAGGGACAGAACTTTTCTTCTGGTCTCAATTGTTCGGAACCAGTACAGAATGTCGTCTTCCGGCTTCCAGCGCGGAATTTCCACAAAGAAGCGGCTTCCCTTTCCCGGCTGGGAATCCAGACGAATCGTTCCGGAAAGCTTCTCGAGGGTATGTTTTACAATCGCCAGACCAAGACCGGTTCCCGTTTTCGATCGGGAAGGGTCGGCGGTAAAAAAGCGTTCAAAAATTCGATCCTGCAGACTTTCGTCAATGCCCGGCCCGTCATCGGCCACTTCGACCAGGGCGGTATTCGCGTCCAGTACGGATACGCAAACCTGAATATGCCCGTTTTCAAAGCCGTAGCGGATCGCGTTTTCCATCAGATTTTTCAGGATCCGTTCCAGATCTGTGCGGGTGGCGCAGACATCCACTGATGCACCGGTGCATTCGATCGTCATCGATTTCAGATCCGCTGCGCTTTTCAGATTTTCACTGATCTCTTTGGCCGCCCCATACAGATCGGATTTGGGATTGCCTTCTGTTCTTTCGTTTTCCAGCCGGGAAAGCGTAATGATGTCGCTGACCATTTCCGTCATACGACGGGATTCCTTAAGAATGTAGCCAAGGAATCTGGATTCGTCTTCCTTGCGGACCATGCCGCTGGCCAGAAGTTCTGCGCTTGAGGAAATCGTCTGCAGCGGCGTTTTGAGCTCATGCGTGACGTTGGCTGTAAACTCCTGACGGCGCATCGCTGCCTGCTGGCGGTCCGTAATATCCAGAGCGAGAACCATGGCGCCGATCACTTCCTGATTTTTCCAGATCGGCTGGGCTTCCAGCGAATAGATTTTTCCTTTTTTATGCCGAAGTTCCTTCAGGCTTTCTCCTGCCAGCGCGCACTGAATGAGCTGACGGAGCTGACGGCTGTGACCGTACAGATCAATACCGTCTTCCGTTTTCAGCCTTCCTTTCGGTTTGGCTTTCCCTTCGGCGGTCTGTTTTCCTGCCTGGGTGTACTGATCGTTTAAAGGATCAAGATTTTGAGCTGCTGCATACGCTACGTTTCCAGCCTTTGTTTTTTTTTCCTGCATGGGCAGAGCGAAAATCTCACGGGCTGCCTGATTGATCAGCGTTGCCCGTCCCGTTTTCCAGACCATGATCAGCCCTTCATCCATCGAATCGCTCAGCGCATCAAATTCCATCTGGCTTTCTTCGAGCGCGTCAATCTGCTCGGCAATTTGCCGGTTGTTTTCATCCAGACGTTCCAGAAGCGGACGAAGCTGTTCATACGGAATGTTTTCCAGCGGTTTCGCGGGATCGATGGCATTGATCGGGGTCACGATGTGCCGCGATAAAAGGCGAGCCAGAATATAGCTGAGAAGCAGCAGAAGCGGAATCAGAATCAGAACCGGCATGACCATCTGTCCAAAAAGCATGATCAGCGAGGAATGGGTCTGGGACAGCCGGAGAATTCTTCCGTTGGCCAGACGCATGGCTGCGTTGTACGTTTCCGTATTCGATGTCGAGGAGTGACGAATCGAAAATCCCTTGCCGCTTTCTCTGGCTTCGGCGATTTCTTCACGGTCCTTATGATTGCTCTCGTGGGCGATATTTAAGGAATCGTAGACGACTTCCCCGTCTGGATCGATCAGACACAGCCGCAGGTCGCCCTGGTTGAACAGCTCAAAATCTTCATCCAGAAGATCGATCTGTTCCTGCACGTCCGATCGGTCGAGTACCGAAGCGACCCGGGCGGTTTCGCTGTCGAGAGTGCCGATCTGTTCGTCTACAAAGCCGCGATACATGATCCGTACCGAGATGAGAACCGCCAGAGAGAGCACGAGAAGACAGGCGCCGAAAATCGACTGAAAGATTTTGCGCGTCATGCGTCTTCCCTCATGCGATAGCCGATCCCGCGTACCGTTTCGATTCGATCGCCTTCCCAGAGCAGCTTGCTGCGAAGGGATCGAATGTGAACGTCCACCGTCCGCGTTTCGCCCGCAAAATCCGTTTTCCATACTTCATAAAGAAGATCGTCGCGGCTGAACGCTTTTCGCGGATGTTCCAGAAAAAGGGCGAGCAGATCAAATTCCTTGCGGGACAGCTCGAGTTCGATTTTCCTGTCTTCGCCTGGTTTTCCCTCCGCTTCCTTCTTTTCCAGCCACGCTTTATGACTCGAAGGATCGAGGCGGATATCCCCCAGCGCTAGAATCGAATTTTTCTTTTCGGCAGAACCCGCATTCTGACAGCGGCGCAGGACCGCTTTGATCCGGGCAACCATTTCCATCATTCCAAAGGGCTTGACCAGATAGTCGTCCGCTCCATATTCAAACGCTTTGACCTTGTCGCTTTCCCGCCCTTTGGCGGTCGTCATAATGACCGGAATCTGTGCGGTGTCCGGATTTTGGCGCAGCTGCTGCAAAATCGTCAGGCCATCGCTCTGCCATAACATGATGTCCAGCAGCACGAGATCCGGTTTTGTCTCGGCTTCGTTCATCGCCTGCCAGAACGCTGCGCCGTCTTCAAATCCCTCGGCGTCAAATCCGCAGGATTTCAGGGTGTAGATCAGAATATCTCGAATACTGGTTTCGTCTTCGACGCACCAAATACGGTTTTGTTCCATTTTTCCTCCTTTGCCCCGAAACAGGACGGGCTGTTCTGCATTCTTGCAGATCGAAAGCGTACAGATTTGCTTTGTATAAACACGGGTAGAGAGAAATCGCATTTGCGCGAATCCAGAACCGATCTATTTCTCAGTATAAAGCGTATGGTAAACGGCCATGGGCAGAGAGCCGTCCGGCTTTCCGTTGAGCGGGTTCATAACGTGCAAAAGCACTTTCCCAAAGGTGAGAAAGTGCAGAGAAACGGATCCAGTACGGCGTATTCTTTCAGATCCGATTCAGATATACGGTTTTATTCTTTGTGGAACCGGTTTATATGATTTCAGCGTTCGATGCGCACGAGGGCACAGGACGCCGGCGATGCGGAAGAAACCAGTCCAGCAGAATCTGCGCTCGCTCCGAGCTCCGGCTGACGATGCAGAGTATTCTGCCAGGCATCTTCATCGGCCAGACGCAGGGTACGCAGGGCGATCTGTTCGTAACACTCTGCAGCATCGAAGAACAGCCAGCTCGTTTCGGCATGTTCCTTATTTTTCTGTGCCCGCTGGAAATGGGCGCGCCGGCGTTCTTCGATATTGGACTGAATGGAAACCACTTCCTGCTGAACGCGCAAAATCGCTTCTTTCGCTTCAGGCGAAGTCTGCATACTCTTTTCCTGGCCGATCTGCAGCCGAAAGAGCGCTTCTTTACACAGTGTGGAGAGCGTATTGATATCTTCTTTCATCGATTCACTGAGGGCGTGATCGCCCAGAGAATCTTCTTTCATCGTACCGATCGCAATGCAGTTCATGGCAATCTGGTGCAGGTCTCTGGCGGAAAGCAGAATGCGCTGCAGCTGTTTCTGCTCGGATTCGTTCAGTGTCTGTAAATCGACGCCGCTGCAGTATTCCTTGACCTTGATGCAGTCGGCAAGAATTTTCGCACCCTTTTCGTGGAGCTTGCCGTTGTCTTTCGAATCGATCAGCACTTCCCGGGAAAGATCAATTAACGAGAGGCATTTGCCTTTCAGAACGTCGAGCTGGGCGAACAGAGCCTGAATCGCCGCATTCGGAATGGACTGCAGACGCGGATCGAGCAGAGCGGCGGAATGCTTTTTCTGGTGCTTGGCCGGATTGATCAGAATTTTGGAAAGTTCCACAAGCTGCTTTCGAAACGGGAACAGAATGGCCGTTACCGCCACGTTAAAGCCGGTATGGAACAGCGCAAGCGAAGACGAACTGACCCCGGCCATCATAAGCGACGGCTGGAACATGAAAAATACCACCGCGGCAGCGCCGACAATGAGTGCCCCGATCACGTTGAATTCGAGATGAATCATCGCGGCGCGCTTCGCGTTCGTATCGCCGGAAAGCGAAGAAAGCAGAGCGGTCACGCAGGTACCGATGTTCTGACCTAACGCGATAAATACGGCAGAACCCCAGTTAACCGCGCCGGCCATAGCCATCGTCTGCAAAATACCCATCGAAGCCGAAGAAGACTGAATGATGGCAGTAACGCCAACGCCGGCCAGAACGCCGAGCAGCGGATTCGATCCGAGCACTTCAAACACTTTGGTGAAAACCGGCGAATCGGCATAGGGCGTAATCGATCCGGACATCGACGAAAGCCCCAGAAACAAAATGCCAAAGCCGATCAGAATTTTGCTTCCGTCCTTAAGACGGCTCGATTTGACCGTCATAGAAAGAATGACACCGCTCATGAGCAGAATCGGGGCAATCATTTCCGGTTTGAGAAAGGAAGCCCACTCGCCCATCGAGACGATCCATCCGGTCATGGTCGTACCAATATTAGCGCCCATGATGACCGTGCACGCCTGGGTCAGCGACATCAACGATGCGTTTACAAAACCGACGACCATAACCGTCGTTGCGGAAGAAGACTGAATGATGGCGGTCACGAGCGCGCCGGCCAGCAGACCCATCAGTGGATTTTTAGTCAGCGATTCGAGCAGGCGCCGGGTCTTGTCGCCCGCGGCTTTCTGCAGGCCTTCGCCCATCAGTTCCATTCCATACAGGAACATCCCCAGACCGCCCGTAAAGAGCAGCAGGGTCTTGATCATTTCTAAATTCATGAATTACACTCCTCGGTCCGCCCGCAGGGCGTCCTTATGACAAGGTAGCTTGTTTTGCGGCGCTCCTTTGTATACAGCACCGTCTGGCTTTTCCTTTTGCCGGCTCTGCGCGTTTTCGCGACAGAGGCGCTGAAGCCGGTCCTGCTTTTTTACGTTGCGATACAGAAGTTCAATGAGCAGAGCACAAAAGCCGATCACAGAAAAGACGACAAGCACGAAGATCATTTCTTTCACCTGGACCCCTCCTTGTACTCCCATAGTAAAAAATCCCCATTTTCGGCTCTATCTGCGTTTGGAAAAGCTTTTGTAAAATCTATGTAAACCCGTAAGCGTTGCGAAGCTGGTTTTTGGACAAAGAGAAAGCTGAGTCTTCCCTGCCTTTTGGCATAAAGAAAAAGACCTTTCCCGGAAATATGGATCCAGAAAAGGTCTTCGTGTTCTTATGGTTCGGTTTTGTATTTACAGGTCTGGTTTAGGCTTACTTCTTGATTTCGTGGAATTTGTCAGCGGCTTTTTTGCAGAGGGCTTCGATTTCGTCGAATTTGCCTTCTTTGATCAGATCCGTTTTAACCATCCAGCTTCCGCCTACGCAGAAGATGCAGTCATCCTTGAGGTAGTCTTCCATGTTCTTTTCGTTGATTCCGCCAGACGGCATGAAACGCATCATGTTGAACGGAGCAGCGATGTTCTTGATCATTTTCAGACCGCCGGAAGCTTCAGCCGGGAAGAATTTTACTTCGCGCAGACCGAGTACGTAGCACTGCTGAATATCGGTCGGGGTGCAGGTTCCTGGGAGAACCGGTACGTTCTTTTCGATGCAGTATTTTACTATGTCTGCATCAAACGCCGGGGATACGATGAACTGAGCACCAGCTTCGAGAGCTTCGTCAACCATAGCGGTTGTGAGAACGGTTCCGGCACCAACGAGCAGTTCCGGACATTCCTTGCGCATAACGGCAATGGAATCTTTAGCTGCTGCGGTACGGAAGGTTACTTCGGCAGCAGGCAGGCCGCCGGCCAGCAGAGTCTTGCCGAGGGGAGCGGCATCTTTTACATCTTCGAGTACGACAACAGGGATAATTCCGATCTGTTCAAATTTTTCAAACGTTGCATTCATATGGGTCACCTGATTCTTTCTTTATCCAACATCGACAGCCAGCATGGCAAATCACGCCTGCACCGGCTTCGAAAGCCTGTACTAAAAGCCTGTACTAATAGTACATCGTGAACGCGCATAACTTGCCTGATGTGATTGCCGGCTGTATTACGGGCATTGGCAATGTCTGTATTCTACTCATTTCCCTTTTGGAAATTCATCGCATTCTTTGCGTGATGCCTTGAAATTCTTGCGAGAGAAATCCGTGCCCCTTTCAGGCATTGAACGGCCCTTTTATTGTAAGTACCAGCAGACAGGGCAAAAAAAACGCGCTTAAACGTACCCGTATGTATTGTTTTCCTCCTACGCAACGATGGCCGAATTTGTACAGACCGCTCGCTGCCGCGACAAAGGAAGGCAAAACGGGCCATGCGAAAATCGCGTCGATCCGTCAGAAGCCGCTTTGCAAAACGGATGATGTTTCGAATTTTTCCGTTTCCAGTGGACACGTTTTTCAAGAAAGCCTTTCCGAAACGCATTTCAAAAAGGTTTTCCAAACCGTTTTCTGCAGGATGCCCTCGCCGCTGCCGCTTGAAGCGATACACTCACATCGAGAGATCTTATGTCTGAAGGTGAGGATCGTTTCAAGCGCAGCAAGGAATGCTGTACCCGATTTCGAATTACGAATTAAAGGAGTTCACTATGAAAAAATTTATGGATGAAGACTTCCTGCTGGAAACCCCGGAAGCCAGACATCTTTTCCATGACTTTGCCGAGCAGATGCCGGTTGTGGATTACCACTGCCACATCAATCCGCAGGAAATTTACGAAGACCGTCAGTTTGACAATATCGCTCAGGTATGGCTGGGCGGCGACCACTACAAATGGCGCCAGATGCGTTCCAACGGCATCGATGAAAAATTCATCACCGGCGACGCATCGGACTGGGAAAAATTCCTCGCCTACGCGAAAACTCTCGACAAGGCGATCGGCAATCCGCTCTACCACTGGTCTCACCTCGAACTTCAGCGCTTCTTTGGCTGCACAGGCGTACTGAGTGAAAAGACCGCGAAAGAGGTATGGGAGCTCTGCAACGAACAGCTCAAGAGCCCGGAAATGTCCGCACGCAACCTGATCAAGAAAGCGAACGTTACCCTGCTTTGCACGACCGACGATCCGATCGACGATCTCAAATGGCACAAGCTGATCAAGGAAGACGAAAGCTTTGACGTGCAGGTTCTTCCCGCCTGGAGACCGGACCGTGCCGTCAACATCAACAAGGATGACTTCAACAGCTACATCGATCAGCTAGCTGAAGTTTCCAAAATGGAAATCAAAACGTATGCCGATCTGAAAGAAGCGCTCTCCAAGCGTCTGGAATTCTTCGCTGCCAACGGCTGCTCCGTATCCGACCACGGTCTGGACTACGTAATGTATGCGCCGGCAAGTGAAGAAGAAGTGGAAGCGATCTTCGCGAAGAAACGAAACGGCGAAGCGCTCAGCACTCAGGAAGCGGATCAGTTCAAGACCGCTCTGGTTGCCGCTCTGGCCAAAGAATACAAAAACCGCGGCTGGGTGATGCAGCTGCACTACGGCTGCCTGCGCAACAACAACACCCCGATGTTTGAAAAGCTTGGCGCCGACACCGGTTACGACTGCATTTCCAACTACACCCCGGCCAGCCAGCTCACCAGTTTCCTCAACCATGTGGAATCCAACGGCGGCCTGCCCAAGACCATTCTTTACTCCCTCAATCCAGCCGATGATGAAATGATCGGCACCGTGATCGGCTGCTTCCAGAACAGCGATGCCATCGGCAAAATCCAGCAGGGTTCTGCATGGTGGTTCAACGACAACAAGAGCGGCATGATCAAGCAGATGACTTCCCTGGCCAACCTTGGTCTGCTTGGCAACTTCATCGGCATGCTCACCGACTCCCGCAGCTTCCTTTCCTACCCGCGTCATGAATACTTCCGCCGCATTCTTTGCAACCTCGTTGGCGGATGGGTAGAAAACGGCGAGTTCCCGGCAGACGATGATCTGCTTGCTCCGATCATCAAAGGCATCTCCTACAACAATACCCTTCGCTACTTCGGCTTCGATCTCGAACAGAAGTAATCAGAAGAAATCAAAGGGAGTTTTCGCTCCATCCAAACTGCAGACGGACTGAATCTCACCCCATATAAACGAAACGGCTCGCATTTTTGCGGGCCGTTTTTCTGTATTTTCCTGTTCTAATTGGTTCTGGACTTGCCGGTTTCTGCTTTTCCCCTTTCGCCTTTTCCAGTCTGCGGTTTGGTTCAAAGCTGTCTTTTAACTGTATTCGACAGTTTCCGCGTCTAAAACTGAAACGACGGAGGTTTCCTCTGGTTTGCCCTGTCCTGGGAGGTTCATGAATTCCTGTCCATGACTGTTTTCATAATACGTACGGACTTCTTCGGACAGCTGATCGGGAATCATAGCTTTTACCGCTTCTTCACTGCCGAGTTCCTGAGCCATCTCGTAATACCAGCACTTGAAATGAATCATGTTCATTTCCTGCTGAAGTTCAGCGATTTTCTCTTCCAGTACGCTTCTTCGCTTTTCAAAAAGCGCTTTGCGTTTTTCGAACGTTTTGCTTCCCTGTCCAGCCATCTCCATGAACGTCTGAATGTCCCGAATTTCCAGTCCGCTCGCTTTCAGGCACTGAATGACGCGAATCGCTTCAATATTCTCTTCTGAAAATGAACGGATTCCATTGGTCTTTTACAGATTCGGAATCAGGTTTTGCCGGTCATAATAGTGCCGCGTGGAAATTGGTATCCCAAACATTGCGCTGACCTGTCCAATCGATGCTTCTGTCTTTTTCATTTTTCGAGTACTTCCTCCTTGAGCTGAAGTCAGGTTCAGGGTATACCCTTTGCTCGTCATCATACAAGGAGGAACTTATGAACACAGTATCCAGTACTGAACTGACGCTTACCGAAGACTGGGACAAAGTCTTCCCAGAAAGCGATCGCGTAAACCATCATAAAGTCGTCTTTCCAAACCGTTACGGCATCCTTCTGGCTGCCGACGTCTATGAACCGAAGACGGCAGAGAGAAAACTGCCTGCCATTGCCATCAGCGGCCCATTTGGGGCGGTGAAAGAACAGGCCTCTGGACTGTACGCGCAGAAACTTGCCGAAATGGGCTATTGCCCCCTGGCCTTTGATCCGTCCTTTACCAAAGAAAGCGGCGGCTTCCCGCGTCGTGTGGCTTCCCCGGATATCAATACGGAAGACTTCAGTACCGCCGTTGACTTCCTGTCCAATACCGACAAAGTCGATCCAGAAAGGATCGGCATTCTTGGCATTTGCGGATTTGGCGGTATGGCGTTAAATGCCGCCAGCAATGATCCCCATATCAAAGCTGCCGTAACGAGCACGATGTACAACATGTCCGAAAATATTTCGAAAGGCTACTTCGACACGGAAGATTCCAAAGAAGCACGCAACGCGAAACGTGCCGCGATCGCAAGACAGAGAACGATCGATTTTAAAAACCGTGACCAGAAACGCGGCGGCGGTGTCGTCAATCCCGTTCCCACAGATGCACCGCAGTTTATAAAGGATTATCACGACTACTACAAGACGCCGCGAGGCTATCACCCCCGTTCCGGCAACTGTACCGACGGCTGGAACGTGACCGGTACAGCTTCCTTTCTGAATATGCGGCTCAATACGTATATTGATGAAATTGAAGCCCCTGTCCTTCTGATCCATGGAGAAAAGGCGCATTCCCTGTCCTATTCCAAAGAAGCGTACTCGCATCTCAAAGGGGAGAACAAGGAGCTTCTGATTATTCCAGGCGCCTCCCATACCGATCTGTACGATCAGATGGCTATCATTCCGTTCGCGAAAATCGACGAATTTTATACGAACGCCTTCCGCTAGAGCGGGTCGCCTTCGTTCATCCCTGCTCTTTTTAATATTTCTTAATCCGTATCTCGATTCCATAATCCGAATATCGCATCTCGCCTTTCTCTTTTTCTATATTCCCTATTCCATATTCCATATTCCGCATTCCGTATTCCGTATTCCGCACCCTGTATTTCCGCCGAATTTTCAAAATGGGAATGGAGAAATTCAAAGCCGGTCTTCTGAAGCCGTTTTGCTCACGAAGACCGGCTTTTCCTTTTTGCAAGAGAGGAAAGACATAATCAAAAAGCGGAAAGGAAACCGGCCGAAAACTGAATGTCCTGTGTAGTCCGTACTGTGAGCTGACTGGGCAGTTCTCTTTCGGGCAATAAAAAAGATGAATCCCTGTCTTTGCCCTGCAAAATAAAGCAGTAAGGATAGTTATTCATCACATTAGTACAGATATTCAAATCGATCTATACTTGAAAAGGATTAAGTCAGTATATTGCACCCACGCCGGTATTATTTGGCTGTTTCGGCTTCCTGATCCAGTTTCTGAGTCTGGGTTTTCATGGCATCGAGGCGTTTGTAGCGATCGATCTGTTCTGCTCTCCATTTGGACGGCGACATGCCGAATTCTCTGTAAAACGCCCGATAGAAACTCGAATATTCTTCAAAGCCGCAGTCCACGGCTGCCTTATTCAGATCATCGCCGGCCATAACGGCTGCCGATGCCGCTTTCAGACGTTTTTTCAGAACATACTGATGGATGGTCGTTCCCATGGAAGAACGGAAAAGATGGGACAGATGGTACTTCGAAACAAAGAAACGCGAAGCCAGCGCATCGAGCGAAAGGTCATCGCCCAGATGATCGTCAATATAGGAAAGCAGTCCGGAAACGAGAACGTTCTGCCGATCGGGTTGAACCTGCGCGGTGAAGTCAAAGAAATAACGGCTCCACCACAGCAGCAGAATCTCAAGCGAGCAGTCCTGGATTTCGCGGGATCCAAACCCGAATCGAACCTGTTCTTCCAGAATGGCGCTGATCAGGCTGCAGAGGGTCGAGAAAATCGCGAACTCGAAATGCTTCACATAGTTTCTCGTACTGCGGCAGGCATCAAACAGTTTTTTGAAGTCATCGCTCTTGGTACAGAGCTCGTCGACATAGTCTTTGGAAAGCCATATGACAAAGCGCTCATAGGAAACGCTTGGATCAATGGCGTTTTCATGAACTAGTCCAGGCGGAATGAGCGCCGTATCGCCGTTGCGGCAGATGTATTCCTTGCCTGCGATATTCATTCGAACCTTGCCGGAGAGAAAAACGGTCAGTTCGAAAAAGTCGTGCTTATGCACTTCCACATGCGAAAGCGATTTATCGCTGTAGTAGTAAACCTCATAACGCGGTTTCTGCATCGTTTGCCTCTTAGAAAAGGGGGTAGATAGGTTTTTCTTCATACCCCAAGTATAAGTCCGACTTTATTTTGGGATCATTCCGTGCTCACGCAATTTTTGCAAAGTACAACTCAAATTTAGAAATACCCTGAAATAAACCGGATTCCTATAATAAACATCGTTAAACAGATGATAAATCTCAGCAATGAGAGCCAATTCCAGAAATTTCAGATTTCCCCGTTAAAAAGGTCTTGAAAAAAAATGGAATTGTATTTCTCATTGCCTGCAGAAAAACAGACAGCCGCTAAGGCTGCCAGGAGGATATACACATGGAAATGACACTTAGATGGTACGGACCTGGTCATGACACGGTTACCCTTGAACAGATCCGCCAGATCCCGGGCGTTACCGGCGTAATCACTACGCTCTACGACAAAAAACCTGGCGAAGTCTGGACACGCGAAGAAATCCGCGACCTGAAAAAAATCGTTGAAGATGCCGGTCTCAACCTGTCCGGTATCGAATCGGTAAACGTTGCCGACGAAATCAAATACGCTGGTCCAAACCGCGATCAGCTGATCGACAACTACATCGAAACGCTGAAGAACCTCGGTGAAGAAGGCATCCACCTCGTATGCTACAACTTCATGCCTGTGTTCGACTGGACACGTACAGAACTCGCTCGTAAAAGAGCAGACGGTTCAACGGTTCTCGCTTACACCCAGGAAGCTGTAGACAACCTGAACCCGGAAGAAATGTTTGAATCCGTAGCCGGCGACATGAACGGAACCGTTATGCCAGGCTGGGAACCAGAACGTATGGCAATCGTTAAGGATCTCTTCGAAAAATACAAAAACGTTGACGAAGAAACTCTGCGCGAAAACCTGATCTACTTCCTCAACCGCATCATGCCGGTATGCGATCAGTACAACATCGACATGGCGATTCATCCAGATGATCCGGCATGGCCAATCTTCGGTCTGCCCCGCATCATCACTTCCAAGGAAAACATCCTGAAAGTTATGAACGCTGTAGACAACCCGCACAACGGTGTAACCTTCTGCGCTGGTTCCTACGGAACTTCCCTGAAAAACGACCTGCCGGATATGATCCGCTCCCTCCCGGGACGCATCCACTTCGCGCACGTAAGAAACCTGAAGTTCAACTCCGAGGATGATTTCGAAGAAGCTGCACATCTTTCCACAGACGGCAACTTCGACATGTACGAAATCGTAAAAGCCCTCCACGACATCGGCTTCGACGGACCGATCCGTCCGGACCACGGCCGCATGATCTGGGGCGAAATCGGCATGCCAGGCTACGGTCTGTATGACCGCGCGCTCGGTGCAACCTACATCAACGGCCTCTGGGAAGCGGTTGACAAATCCGAAGCCAGAGACCATGCGGATGTAAAAGGCGCCAACGCCGACGCTCTTGCAAAACTTTCCAAGTAAGTTTTCGCAGGACGCAAAGTGAACATCACCCCCATGGTGTTCCCGCTTGAAATTTGAACCGCCCGATCTGGATCCGCACAGGCCCCCGTCGAAACTTACTCGAACTGTACAGATAAGGATCCAGACAATAGAAACCGAACAAAAGCTTTGAAATGGTCACCTCGCCCAAACCGTCTGAGCGCTCGATCGATGCGCAGCATCCATCAGAGGAACACGTTTTAAACCAGGAACAGAACCGGCCTTCCCCCAATTTGGGCAGCTTCTGAACCTGTCTCTTTGAAGGAAGCGATCGCGTATCGCTTCCTTCCTGCATTGCCATTTGCCGATAGCCGTTCCAGACCAGATCGTGATTTGTGTCTGGGAACGGTCTGCCGGCTTGGAAAGAAGGATTACCAATGAAACTTAATCTTGAAGGAATTCAGGACCGTAAAGCCTGGGAAGAAAAAGGCTACAACCTGCCTGAATTCAATATCACTGAAGTTCATGAAAGCACCCGTAAAGAGCCGACCTGGATCCATTTCGGTGCCGGAAACCTGTTCAAGGCTTTCCACACACGTCTGACTCAGGAACTGCTCAACCAGGGCAAAATGGACAAAGGCATTATTGCCGCTGAAGGTTTCGACTACGAAATCGTTGAAAAAATGAACTGGCCGCACGACAGCCTTTCTCTGGTCGTAACGCTGAAATCCGACGGAACCATCGACAAGGACGTTGTGGCTTCCGTTGCTGAATCCCTTGTTCTCGACGAAACAAACAAAGAACAGTTCGATCGTCTCAAGGAAATCTTCAAAGCGCCTTCCCTGCAGATGGCCAGCTTCACCATTACCGAAAAAGGCTACTCGCTCACCAATGCGAAAGGCGAAATCCTGCCGGCAATCGCTGCAGACTTCGAAAATGGCCCGGAAAAAGCCGCTTCCTACCTCGGTAAAGTTACTGCTCTGCTCTACGTTCGCTACCAGAACGGCAAACTCCCCCTGGCTATGGTTTCCATGGACAACTGCTCCCATAACGGCGACCGTCTGAAAGATGCCATCCTTGCCTACGCAAAAGCCTGGGTTAAAAACGGCAAAGCCGAACAGGGCTTTGTAGACTACCTCGAAAACCCGAACATGGTTTCCTTCCCCTGGACCATGATCGACAAAATCACTCCGCGTCCTGACGCTGGCGTAGAAAAAATGCTGGCTGCTGATGCCATCGAAGAACTCGAACCGGTTATCACATCCAAGAACACCTACGTTGCTCCGTTCACGAACGCGGAAGAAACCGAATACCTCGTAATCGAAGACTCCTTCCCGAACGGCCGTCCGGCTCTCGACGAAGGCGGAATCATCTACACCGACCGCGACACGGTTGAAAAAGTAGAAAAGATGAAGGTTACCACCTGTCTGAACCCGCTGCATACCGCTCTGGCTGTATACGGCTGCCTGCTTGGCTATGACAAGATCAGCGAAGAAATGAAAGACGAAGATCTGACCAAACTGATCTCCGGCATCGGCTACACCGAAGGTCTGCCTGTAGTTGTAAACCCAGGCGTACTCGATCCGAAAGAATTCATCGATACCGTAATCAACGTTCGTTTCCCGAACCCGTTCATGCCGGATACTCCGCAGCGTATCGCTACCGATACTTCGCAGAAACTGGCTGTTCGCTTCGGCGAAACCATCAAGTCCTACCTGCGTGAAAACCGCGACCTGAACGATCTGAACCTGATTCCGCTCGTACAGGCTGGATGGATTCGTTACCTGATGGGTCTCGATGACAACGGAAACGTCTTCGACCTTTCCCCGGATCCACTGATTTCTGAAGTGAAGCCGATCGTCGATCAGCTGAGCCTGGAAGAAGATCAGGATGTAGCGTCCATTATCGAACCGCTGCTCAAAAACGAAAAAATCTTCGGTCTGGATCTGACCGAAACCGTACTCGGCGACAAAGTCGTTGAATACGTAACCGCTCTGACCAACGGCAAAGGCGCAATCCGCAAAACCGTTCACGAAGCGGTAAACAAGTAAGTCCGTCAGGATTTTCTGGAACTATCCAGTTGTGATTCAGCATCGGGCAAGTCTGAATACCTTCTATTGTGTATACTCTAAGCAGACTTGCCCAGTCTGAATCGATTCCCGGCAATGATCCGGTCTGAAATGAGGTTTATAAACATGTCCAACAAAGATAAAGTTGTTACTTTTGGCGAACTGATGCTTCGTCTTGCTCCGGAAGGCTACCTGCGTTTCGTGCAGGCTGACCGTTTCGGAGCAACTTACGGCGGCGGTGAAGCCAATGTAGCTGTATCCCTGGCCAACTACGGTCACGATGCGCACTTCGTTACCAAACTCCCTGTTCACGAAATCGGACAGGCTGCAGTAAACTCTCTGCGCAAATACGGTGTAAACACCGAAGATATCGTTCGCGGCGGCGATCGCGTAGGTATCTACTTTCTTGAAAAAGGTGCTTCTCAGCGTCCTTCCAAAGTCATCTATGACCGTGCAAACTCCGCTATGGCGCTTGCTGATCCAGCTGACTTCAACTGGGATGAAATTCTCAAGGACGTTAAATGGTTCCATACGACAGGAATCACGCCTGCTCTTGGCGACAACGCAGCAGCCATCACCCTGGAAGCTGTTAAGAAATGCCAGGAAAAAGGCATTCCTGTATCCATCGACCTGAACTACCGCAACAAGCTCTGGACAAAAGCCAAAGCCAATGAAGTTATGTCCGAAATCTGCAAATACGTAAACGTATGCATTGCCAACGAAGAAGATGCAAAAGACGTTTTCGGCATTGAAGCAGAAAACACAGACATCACAAGCGGTGCTCTGAACCACGAAGGCTACATCGATGTAGCGAAAAAACTGAAAGACCAGTTCGGTTTCGACAAAGTTGCGATCACCCTGCGTGAGTCCATCAACGCCAACCGCAACCTCTGGTCTGCCATGCTCTTCGACGGCAAAACAGAAACTCCTGTTTTCTCCAAGAAGTATGACCTGAACATCGTTGACCGCGTTGGCGGCGGCGACTCCTTCGGCGGCGGCCTCATCCATGCCCTGATGAGCGACTTCGACGATCAGAAGGCAATCGAATTCGCGGTAGCTGCTTCTGCCCTGAAGCACTCCATCGAAGGCGACTACAACCTTGTCAGCGAAGATGAAGTACTCAAACTCGCTGGCGGAGACGGTTCCGGACGCGTACAGCGCTAATTGCCCGAGCGCAGCGTAAATGGAAGTTTCCACCCTTTCTGTTTCTCATTTGTTAATTTCTCATTTTTCCTTTAATCATCTGCAAGATTTCAATTTAAACCGTCCGGTTTTGCCCGAACCGACGGCTTGCCCTGGACCAATCTGTCCAATCCTGGTCCGATTCGAAAGCTTACGAAATCTCTTGGATTGATTTTGAAAGCTTTCTTTGATCTCCTTTTACGAGGGACTTGTCTGACGGCCTGTTCCCTTTTATATAATTTTTTTATATAATTTTTCTCCAGGACTTCTTTCGTTTTGAGTGTGCGAAAGAAGTCCTTTTTGCCTTTGCCCTTCAAAGACGAAAACGTGCGTCCGACTTCTCGCTTTCCAATGAAAAAGCGTGCCGTCCGGCGCCTTTCTGTCTGTTCTTTTAAGGATTCAAATATGGATTCGGGATTCTGATCGAATGAGCTGTAGGTCTGCAGCAGCGATATTCGGGTGCTACTGCTCTTCATAGGCGGACCATTTACGAACGATCCAGCCGCTTTTCATTTCGCGCACCGTGTTGAACAAAGCCGTCTGCTCCCTCCATAAATCGAAATCGACGTGCAGATGGCCAAAATACCAGTGCATATAGGAGACGCTGCGCTGAATTTCATCGAGAAAAGTCGTCAGTTCCATCTCGTTTGGATTGACGCTTTTGATGCCAAGCGAGCGGATGGTAGACAGGTAATAAACGGATTGAGACGGTGCGGTATGCGTCAGGATATAATCGACGCAATTTTCGGCCTTTTTCAGATTTTGTCTAGCGTATTCGTATTCCGTCAGACTGGGCATTTCCTGCGGCCACCAGGAAACGCCTTCCTTTCGAAACGCCTGATCCATGGAATGACCGCCGCCAAAGACAAAAATCCGCACCCCTTCGATCTCATACATTTCGCCGCGCATCAAATGAAGAACGTTGTCTCGGAGGACGTGAACATTTCCGTCATACCGCACTTGCGTCGGATAGTCATTGAGCTGATCAAAGTTTTCATGATTTCCATCGAGAAAAAGAACTGTATAGTTCTGACTGGCCAGATGATCGTAAAAGGCTTCTTCCCCTTCTCTGTCTTCAGCCCAGAAGCCGACGCCAAAATCGCCGCAGACAATCACAGTATCGCCATCGTGTAGAACCGGTTCAATCTGTTCTGTCCATTTGTTCTTTCGCCCATGCGTATCGCCTGTGACATAAATCATAAAAATCTCCTCCCGCTGTTTTGTTTTATTCTGGACCGATCAGTCCAAAATGCAGAGCGGCTTTTTCAATGCCGTCGTCTTCGACCGCTGCGGTAACATAGTCGGCGATTTCTCGAATATGGGGTTCCGCATCGCCCATGGCCACACCGATTCCCGCGCTTTCAACCATTTCAAAATCGTTTTCACCGTCCCCAAACGCGATCGTCTCGGATGGATCAATGTGCATTTGGCGCAGATACTCAAGAATGCCGGCTTTCTTTCCGCCTTCTTTCGAAACGATATCCATCGCGTAGTCATTCCAGCGCGTCAGCATGCAGTCCGGCAGTTTAGCGCGCATTTCGTTTTCCATTTCCTTTGGAATAAACGCGATTGCGAGATAAATCGGATTGCCTGTGTATTCGAGGACTTCCGGAACCGGCGTGGAAATCGCCTTTTGCGCAAAGCGGACGTGATCGTTGACGAAACTGATGTAAATCCTCTCTTTTTCCACGAGAACCATCGGAATTTCCTTCGCGTTAAAAAGCTTCAGAATCTTCTCCCTGCTTTCGCCTGTAATGGGATGTTCAAAAAGAACCTGCTTGCCGGCATCGAGAATCAGCTGCCCATTCAGCAGGATGTAGGCATCAAATTTCATATTTCCGATTTTCAGTGCTTCGTATTCGACCATCGAACGGCCCGAAGCAATGACGCAGTGAATGCCCTTTTCCTTCATTTTTTCTACCGTGTCCCTGGCAGACTGCGGTACATCATGAAGCTCGTGCGAAAGCAGTGTTCCATCAATATCAAAAAAAGCGGCTTTTATCATACATAACGCCTTTATCTTTCGGATTTTCCTGCACGGTTTTCCAGAATATCTGAGGCAGGATCTGTCCGAGAAAACGTGCTGATTGTATTGGAACGAACGTTTGTCCTTTCCTAAAAAAGCAGGTGAAAAATTCTGCCGCCATAAAGACGAAAAGAAAACCTGGAATTGTCTTCCAGTTCAAAGCAGAACGGCAAAACGGCTCGGCTTTTTCTGTATTCCGTTTTGCAGTTCCTTTTCTGTTCCTTCTTTTATTTCTTTCCTTTTATTTCTTTCTTATTTCTTTCGCTTATTGCGTAAAGACGCTTTATATTCGGCCAGTGCCTTTTCGTACGGATTGAGCTCTCTTGCCGGACGGGATTCCGGTTTTGTATTGCCGCAGGATGGACCCGGCTTTCTTTGGGCTCTTCTTCCGTTAGCGTTTCCGGCTTTTTCCGGCTTCTTTGCAGCTTTTGGATCTTTCTGAAGCAGTACGAGCGATTCAATGTGACTGGTATTTGGGAACATGTCCACCAGCTCAACCGTTTTGGATGTGTAGCCGTTCTGTCTGAAGAAGACCAGATCCCGGACGAGCGTTTTCGGATCGCAGGAAATGTAGAGAATCTTTTCCGGATTCAGACGGGATGCCGCCTGGATAAAGTCTCTGGTCGTACCGGCACGAGGCGGGTCAAGAATGATCACATCGTAATGGGTATGATTGCGGACAGCTTCCTGCATGTAGCGGGTGGAATCCATGGCCAGGAAGCGAATGTTTTCGATTTCGTTGGAATGGGCGTTCAGACGCGCGTTTTCGACCGCGTCCTTATTGAGTTCAACGCCAGTAACTTCCTTTGCGTCTTCCGCCATGACCAGACCGATCGTTCCGACGCCGCAGTACGTATCGAGAACGGTATCCGTTTTCTTCAGCTGCAGCATGCTGCTGGCCTTGGTGTACAGTTCCTGACACTGGTCATGGTTGATCTGATAAAACGAAGACGGTCCAAACGTAATTTGCAGACCACAGAGAATATCGGTAATCGTTCCAGTTCCGTAAAGAATCAGGGTTTCGTTTTGCAGGACGATGGACGTATCGCGCGGATTGACGTTTTGCAAAATCGTTTTGATCTGCGGGAATTTTTCACGAAGGGCCCGGACCATATTTTTGCGCGACGGGAATTCCTTGCGCGACGTAACGAAAACGACCATGACCTGATCGGTTTCCTGTGCGTAGCGAATCAGCACATGCCGGAGCAGACCGGT
This sequence comes from uncultured Allobaculum sp., assembly GCF_948576815.1. NCBI lineage: Bacteria > Bacillati > Bacillota > Erysipelotrichia > Erysipelotrichales > Erysipelotrichaceae > Allobaculum > uncultured Allobaculum sp. Next base: position 6,384 of record NZ_CAPAEZ010000014.1, on the reverse strand, counting down.
TCCGGTTTTTGGCGAATACAGTTCGATTTTCATCGAATCGACCAGCTTGGTAATTTCATCGAGAATGTCGTTTACCAGCTTTGGCTGCATCGCACATCCGGAAGTGCGGATTACGCGATGGGATTTTGGCGCATACAGGCCGGAATACACTTTCTTATTTTTATCCTTGGCAAAGCCGTAAATGACTTTGTTTCGGTAGTACATCGAAGTTTCGGCCATGATCGGCGGCATGGCCGTCATTTTCAGCCGTGCCTGATCAAGCAGATCCTGCACCTGCTCCTGCTTGAGCTTAGCCTGCTTTTCATATTGAACGTGCAGCAGTTCGCAGCCGCCGCACTGTTTGGAAACGGGACATTTAAACATTGGATATTCATCCTTTCCAGATTTGAATCGTTTCTGTCCTGAAGCATAGAAAAAACTGGATGGTCCGAAAAAATGGATGGAGGAATACTAGGCAAGATTCCTTCCGTTTTCGCCATGCAGTTTGGGGGATTTCCCCGTTTCTGAGGTTCAGACGATTTTATTTTGACATAGATGCAGAAAATCGAATTCATTTAGCCCTTTTCTCTGCCGTAACCCGGTCGGAAGACGAGGATGAAACGGTGATCCGACTTTCAATGGCAGGCATTCGTCCGCGTTCTGCCCGGTTTTCGAGTCAAAACTGTGCACAGAAAGCGATTTAGATCTCGTACTGAATGAGCTCTCTTTTGATCGCACGTTTGGCAAGAAAAAGAACAATTTCCGCCCGGCAATTTACCCGTAATTGCCCATTTTGTGACCTATAATGAAAAGAGCGTAAAGGAGGTGATGCCCCATGACAAATGATGATCCGGCCCCTGTTCCTGTCACGACAAATTCAGGGGCAGAACCTCAGGTCTTTTTCCATCTGTTCAACGATCGATAAATCCGATCCTTCCTTTTTTCTCTGAAAAATCGCGCATTTTTCGGTCCGGCTGCCGTTATAATTTTTGAGCCGTCCGGTCTTTTTCCAGCTTTTCGCAAAACGTTTTTCCAGAGGAAAATGAGAATTTTTAATCTTTGCAGCCACGGAAATACTTCGTTTCCAGGCAAAATTCCTTTGCGGTATTTCGCCGTGTCTGCTTTTCTTCCCAGATGGATTCTAAACCGACTGACCATTTTGTATTCCCCATGGACCTTCTGCCCCAAGGAGGTTTTTATGAGCGAAAACGAACGCGTGACGACGGCAGAGCCTGCCGTGCGTCCCGATTACGACGTTGAAATCGTGCAGCTGATGGACCAGAATCTCTCTCCCAAAGCGCTGCACTACAAGCTGGAAGAATTCCATGCCAGCGACATCGCCGATGCCTTCAGTCATCTCGACGATACGCGCAAGGAAAAGCTCTTCCGTCTTCTCGATGTCGAGCGTCTGGCTGAAGTCATTCCGTATCTGGAAGAAGACGAACAGGCCGACTATCTTTCGGCAATCAACATCCGTAAGGCGATCGCCATCCTTTCCAAAATGGAACCCCAGGATGCTGGCGTAGTCCTGCGCAATATGAACCGCACTCGCCGGGATGTCATTTTTGAACTGCTCAATCCAGAACTGCGCAGCAAGCTGGCCCGTATCGCCGCCTATGGCGAAGATGAGATCGGTTCGAAAATGAGTACGGATTTCATTAAGATCCGTAAAAATTCCGATGTAAAAGCCGCGATGCGCTCCCTGCGCGATCAGGCCCGCATCAGCAATACCGATAACCTTTCGATTCTTTACGTCGTAGACGAAAACAATGTCTACTACGGCGCCATCCACATTCAGGATCTGTTTGCGGCCGGTGCGGACACACCGCTTGAGGACATCATCGAAGTCAACTTCCCGATTGTCTACGCGTCGGAAACGATCGACTCGATCATGGACGATCTGAAAGACTACGAAGAAGACTCGATCCCGATTCTCAACAACGACAACCAGATCGAAGGCATCATTACCCGTCAGGATCTTCTTGAGCTGGCCGAAAAGGAAAACTCCGAAGACTACGCCAAGCTGGCCGGTCTTTCTGCTGAAGAAGATCTTGAAGAAACTCTGTTTGAATCTCTGAAAAAGCGTACCCCCTGGCTGCTTCTGCTGCTGGCACTTTCCCTTGGCGTTTCCGCTGTGATTTCCATGTTCGAATCCGTTGTTGCGGCATTGACGATTGCGGTCGTCTTCCAGTCGCTGATTCTTGACATGGCCGGAAACGTCGGTACCCAGTCGCTGGCCGTCTCCATTCGCGTTCTGGCCGATCCGGATCTGAAAAGAAAGCAGAAGCTCTTTCTGGTCTGGAAAGAAATGCGTACCGGTTTTGTGAACGGCGTCATCATCGGCGCCGGCTCTGCACTGGTTCTTGGCATTTTCATTCACCTGTCCGCCGGGTACGGCTGGATGGAATCGTATGCGATTTCCGGCTGCATTGCGGTTGCGATGATCGTCAGTATGGTCATTTCCTCGTTTACGGGTACGGCCGTCCCGATTCTTTTCCAGCATTTCGGCATTGACCCGGCTGCCGCGTCCGGTCCGTTAATTACGACATTAAACGACCTGATCGGCGCCACCACGTACTATTCCATGGTCTGGATCTTCCTGATTCAGATGCTGCACATTTAAAGGAGGGCGAGAAGTATGGAAGAAAACAAAGCCCCATCCGTACAGGAAACATCCGCCGAAGAAGTCGTTCATTCCCGCCCGCGCTACGAGCAGAAAATTCTGGAAATTATCCGGACCGTCAACTCGCCCAAGCTGCTTCGCGACAAGCTCGACGATTACCACGCCAACGATATCGCCGAAGCCTTCTCCGAACTGACTCAGTTTGAACGCGAAAAGCTCTATCGCATGCTCGGAACGGAACGTCTGACCGAAATTCTCGAATACATGGATGAAGACGATTCCGCTAAGTTCCTGAGCGAAATGAACATCCGCAAGACGATCGCCATCATCAACGAAATGGAGACGGACAAAGCGGCGGATCTGCTTAAGGAAATCGATAAGGAAAAACGCGAAATCATTCTCGAACTGCTCGAACCGGAAGTCCGCAAAAAGATTTCGGTCATCTTCTCCTACGATGAAGACGAAATCGGTTCGCGCATGACGACCAACTACATCGAGGTCGACAAGGCCCTGACCGTAAAGCAGGCCACGCGCGAAGTCATCAATCAGGCAAAGGAAAACGACAACATCACAACGATTTACGTTCGCGATGAAAACGGCATGTACTACGGTGCCATTTCCCTGAAGGATCTGATCATTTCCCGTGCGGATCTCCCGCTCGATGAAATCATTGCGACCAGCTATCCGTACGTTTACGCCGGCGAACCGATCGACCGGGTCGTCGAAGAACTGAAAGACTATAACGAAGACTCCATTCCAGTCCTAAACAACGACAACCTGCTTCTTGGTGTCATCACCTCGCAGGACCTGCTCGAAGTCATGGATGAGGAAATGGGCGAAGACTACGCCAAACTCGCCGGTCTGGCCGCTGAAGAAGACCTGGAAGAATCTCTGTTCCAGTCGCTGAAAAAGCGTCTTCCCTGGCTGCTCATCCTGCTGTTTTTAGGCCTTTGCGTTTCGACGGTTGTTTCGATGTTTGAAACCGTCGTCGCCCAGCTGACAATCGTCATGGCGTTCCAGTCTCTGATTCTCGGCATGGCCGGTAACGTCGGTACCCAGTCGCTGGCCGTTACCATCCGCGTCCTGATGGACGATACGCTCGAGCGCAAGCAGAAGCTTTACCTGATCTGGAAAGAAGTCCGGGTCGGCGCCATGAACGGTCTGATTATCGGAACGTGCGCCTTCCTTCTGCTCGGTCTGTACGTTCACTTTGCGAAGAGCTATGCCTGGGGCCCTGCCTACGCGATTTCTCTTTGCATCGGCCTCTCCCTCTGGCTGGCGATGATCATCTCTTCGCTGACCGGTACGACGATCCCGATCTTCTTCAAGAAAATCGGCATTGACCCGGCCGTAGCCAGCGGACCGCTGATCACAACCGTCAACGATATGGTCGGCGTAGTCACCTACTATGGTCTGGCCTGGATTTTCCTGATCAATCTCCTGCACATGTAATTCAATACATGCAGGTATGCCTGGGATACAGGATCTATCCAGTCCTCACACGATTTATTTTCAGATAAAACAAACCCGGTCAGAAGCGACGCCTCCTTCCACGAGGATCCGCTGCTTCTGATCGGGTTTTTATCGTTTTTATGAAAATTGAGAAAGTGGGTCATCCCGGTTTTACCAGACGTAGCCTGGTTCCGGGTTATTGTTCATGGCATTCCACAGCTCATCGGCTGTAAATACTTTTTTGCCGCCAAACGCGCTGTCCTGATATTTTCCATACGGATCAATGCAGTAGTAATGCGTCGCGTTTCCCTGTTCATCAAAGTCTGCACCGTATAAAACGAGTTCATGGACGGTTTCGACGCTTTCTCCATACGCCAGATGCGGGTTGATGGAAACAAAGACTGGATCGCCGGAGCGCAGATCTGCGTTAGCTCGAGCGAAGAACTGCTCTTTCATCTGGTCTGTGCCCGCATTGCGCGTCCAGAGGAGCGCACGATAGCCGGGCTCCGTGTCATTTTCCGGTGCTTTTCCAAAAATGTATTTGGATGCTTCTCTTGCCAGATCCGCATATTCGGTACCGGAAACCGGACTCGTATTCAGACCGGCTGCCAGCGTACTCTGGCTGACATTGATACCGTGATACGCCAGGACCATTTGGAGGCAGGCAACCGCACAGTAATAATTCGTTTCCTGAACGAACTGCGGGACGGCCAGCCGGATCGAATCGGCGGAGGCAGGCTGTTCTCTAACGTCAGGAGTAACGATCGGGCTTTCCATATCGCTTGGCTCGTTTTCATCCGATCCGATACTTTCCGTTTTCGAATTCGATTCCCTGTCGGACGCATTTTTGGATTCCGTGTTTGAAGCCGTCTTAGATTCCGTACTGGATGCGTCTCTCGATGTCGTTTTATCGATCTGTTCTTCGGTTTTCTTCTGGTCTGACGATTTTGAATCGTCCGTTCTGGCAGAAGGCGACGTGCAGCCGGTCATCATCACGGCACTCAGCAGAAATAAAATGATTTTCTTTCTGTTCTTCTTCATAGCGGTTCCTGTTTTCCTGAAAACAGTATACCGGGGTGCGTCTATAAACTGAAACAGTCATTTCGATTTTATGTATGGAAGTTAAATCTTTTTTGTCTATTCGTACGATTTTCCGACCATAGTCATTTTCTGTGATCTCCAGCATTATAAAAGACCGAAAGCGCGGCTGCACTGGGGCTTTCGGTCTGGTTTTTGATTCAGCAGAGATTCATGCTCCAATGCGGGAGGTTCTTTCCAGAAGAGCATTTCTCTGTTTTCATCAAAAACTGTATTTTGATTTAGTGTTTCTTCATCGCGACAACCGCAAAGGCCAGGACGGCTGCGCTGACGCCAAAGGCGGCCGCATAGTCGAATACGTCGTTTCCTACACCGGTGTGAACGCTGTTTTTCGAAGCGTTCGCACTCGATTTTGGATCACGCTGGCTGGAATCGCTGCTTTGCGAAGTCGATTTGGAAGAAGAAGACGATGTGCTGGACTTATCTTCTGTAGGGGACTTGCTGTCGGATGGGTCCTTTTTGGAATCCTCGGAGCTCTGAGAAGAGGAGTGACTACTGTCCTCACTGTCCTCGATGTCGTTATTCGGTGTGTGCGGCGTTTCGGCATTCGTAACGACGAAACCGTTCTGGGCATCGCCGGCGATTTCGACATCATACAGGACGCCTTCGAGCAGAACCTGCGGATGATCCGCTTTTTCTTTCGGTTCTTCTCCGGCTTCCTGAACGGTATAGACGTACGCGTTGCCGTTTTCATAGACCGCATCCAGATTTTCGAACGTGCCTTTCCAGCCGTTCTTATCGTTCAGAGTCAGCGTATTGAACTGAAGCACGCCATCCCTCAAAAGTTCGATGTTGACTTCCTGCTGTTTCGTTCCCTTCCATTGTTTTTCTACAGGAATCGAAACTGTATCTCTTCTTGGCTGGTTGACTGGTTTGGCTACGTTGACAAAACTCGACAGCGGCTTAACGGCATGACCCTCCTCCTGGCAGCTGCACTGTAGTAAGCGTCCGTTTCCTGCGGCGAGTTGAAGATCAGCAGACGATCCAGATGCGGTACGTAATCGAGAACTTATATCCGTGTTCGGTTCGTACTGCGTATTGGCCAGATTGTTTTTTTCACTGAGCGAGTAGCGAAGAACGAACGTTTCATCCGGGTTTTCCAGTGCATTGTATTCTTCGCTCAGTTTGGTCTGAACTTTTTCGTATTCCTCGTGATCGCCTTGGTACATTCCAGCCTCAGGCAGTTCCTAAAGGCAGTCGGGATATTTCCGATATCGAGGACAAAATACTCT